>NZ_BAAAUT010000007.1:0-78532 GCF_039534085.1 Planomonospora alba | reverse complement strand
GCTGCTGGCCGTAACCGGGCTGGGCCGCCTGCTGCCCGTACCCCGGCTGCTGGCCGTAACCGGGCTGGGCCGCCTGCTGCCCGTACCCCGGCTGCTGGCCGTAGCCCGGCTGGGCCGCCTGCTGGCCGTAGCCGGGCTGGGCCGCCTGCTGGCCGTAGCCCTGCTGCTGGCCGTAGGCCGGAGGGGTCTGCGGGCCGGTGCCCTCCCCCCGGTATCCGACGATCGTCACGTCGGGGTCGTGTCCCTGCTGTCCGTACGCGTGCTGCTGACCGTATTCCGGCTGCCCCGACGGTGTGCGATCGCGGTCGGGATCATCCTGCGGATACGGCGGCTGTCCGGTGCTCACCGCGTCACCTCACTTCGACTGGGCATGTGTCTTATGTCAGACATGCATGCTTGCTGCTGCACAAGGTATCGACATAGGTAACAACAGTCACCTTTCCTGTGAGTCAGCCCCCCGGTCATTCTCCGCGAGGTGAAGCAGCATCCTGGTGTTCCCCAAGGTGTTGGGCTTGACGTGCTCCAGGTCGAGGAACTCCGCGACCCCCTCGTCATAGGAGGCGAGAAGCTCGGCGTAGACCTCCGGTGAGACCGGCGTGCCCTTGATCTCCCGGAATCCGTGCCGGGCGAAGAAATCGACCTCGAACGTCAGGCAGAAAACACGGCGCAGCCCCAGTTCGCGGGCGGCGCGGACGAGCTCGGAGACGATCCGGTGCCCGATGCCCAGTCCCCGGCAGGAGGGATCGACGGCGACCGTGCGGATCTCGGCGAGGTCCTCCCAGAGCACGTGGAGCGCTCCGCAGCCGACCACCTCGCCCGCCCGCTCGGCGACCCAGAACTCCTGCACGTCCTCGTACAGCGTCACGGTGGCCTTCTTCAGCAGGCGCGGCCCGGCTCCCGCGTAGGTGTCGACGAGCCGCCGGATGGTGCGCACGTCCGGGGTGCGCGCCCGGCGGACGGTGACGGTCTCGGCGTCCGGTACGGCCCGCGGGGGGAAGTGCTCCGCAACCTGCTCCATATCGGATCAGAGTACGGCCTTCGGAGCCGGTGATTACGGCTCATCCTTAACTTCCGTCACGGTGGCACCGGATGCATCGGTACGCATGCCCCGTCACGGCTCCGCCGGGAGCCGCCGCCCCGCCCGCACCGGCTCCGCCCCGGCCGGCCGCCCCGGGCCGGACCTGCGGAGACCTTCGCCACACCCGGCACGGAACGGCGCGGCGGCACGGTGATGTCCAGGTCGATCGAGATTTCCTGTGACCTGTCCGTGATTTCCTCGTTCACGAACCCTTACCGAGTTTGCAGTTCCGGTTGAGCTTGAACCTTCCTTTGCACTAGTGTCCAGGCCGACGTCGGCTCACCCCGAGAGCCGACCCGCCGAGTCTCCGAGTCCGGAGAGCCGGGGACCCACCTCCCTGAAGTCCCCCGGGGTGAATCCGGGGCGCCGCGCGCGCCCGGTAGGGCTGCCTCCGGCCCGAACCCGTCAGCTAACCCGGTAGGCGGTGCGAGAAGAGGAGCCTGGTTGGTGAAGCGCACGCGCGTCCGCGGGAGAGAGCATGCGGGCAAGCACGCCCGCTACCGAGAACGTGCCCCACGCCGGCTCTCGCTCCGGGTCGCGGTCGTCCTGACCGCCTTCGCCTCCCTGTTCCTGGGCACCCCCCTGGTCGCCACCGCCGACCCGCAGCCCAGCCTCAAGGAGCTCGCCGAGGAGGCCGAGAGGCTCCACACGGAGATCGAGCAGCTCGCCGAGCAGTACAACGGCGAGCGGGTCAAGCTGAAGCAGGCCGAGCGGGCCGCCGCCGCCGCCAAGAAGACCCTCGCCGGCAGCGAGGCCAGGCTCGAGGAGCTGCGCCGGAAGGCCAGCCTGCTCGCGCAGAGCAGCTACATGGCCGGCGGTCCGGCGAACGCCTTCGCTTTCACCTCCTCCGGCGACCCCGACGCCTTCCTCGACCAGGCCGCCACGGCCTACGCGCTCCAGCAGCAGCAGAGCGAGCAGGTCGCGCAGCTCAGCAGGGCGATCGACGCCGCCGAGCGGGCCAAGGCCAGCGCCAAGGCCAGGACCGACGAGGTCACCAAGCTCCTCGACAAGCTCGGCGCGAAGCGCACGAAGATCGAGCGGCTGGTCGCCCGGGTCGAGAGCGACCTCTTCCGGGAGGTGCGCCGGCGCGCCGGCAGCGGCGGCCGGGCGGTGAAGGTCGACATGCCGATCGTGGGCGACGGCAAGGCCGCGCAGGCCGCCCGCTGGGCGCTCACCCAGCAGCTCAAGCCGTACGTGTGGGGCGCCGAGGGCCCCAACAGCTACGACTGCTCGGGCCTGGTCATGTGGGCCTACCAGAAGGTCGGCATCAGCCTCCCGCACTACACCGGCAACCAGTGGACCGCGGGCACGCGCATCCCCAAGGAGCAGATGCGCCCCGGCGACCTGGTCTTCTTCTACAACGACCTGCACCACGTCGGGATCTACATCGGCGGAGGCCTGATGGTCCACGCCCCGCGGACCGGTGACGTGGTCCGCATCGCCCCGATCGCGGGCCGGCCGTTCGCGGGTGCGGTGCGGATCGCGGACTGAGCCGCGGCTCGCCGTCCGGGAGCCGGGGTCCGGGTCGCGGGTCCGCGGACCGGCCGCGGGCCCGCTGCGGCCGGAGCAGCGGTCAGATCAGGCGGCGGTCAGATCAGGCGGCGGCGGGCGGCCCAGGCCACGGCCTCGATCGCGGTGGCCACCCCGATGCGGTCGCAGATGCCCCGCAGCCTGCGCCGGACGGTGCGCCCGCTGATGTCGAGCCGCCGTCCCACGCGGTCCACGGTGACGCCCTTGGCGAGCTCCGCCAGCAGGACGAGGTCCTCATCACTGAGATCGACCTCGCGCACGGCCAGCGGGCCGCGACGGGCATCCACTACGACTTCTGGATATGCCATCTAGAGGTCCTCCCCCGCACCGGCACCCAGCCGTGAGTGTGATCGGAACCAATGTCGCCCGCCAGGAACGTTAAACGTCTTCTTCAAAGGTCGTCAAGTTCTGTTCTCCATAGAGAGACGGTCACCATTGACATAACACTCATTACATGAAGTACTCACCATATGTCTGGGTTTAGCTAATAACCCTACCGGGAGCGGGCGGACACCCGGCGGGAGCAGCGCTCCTGTGCCGTCTCTCCCCGGTCCGCAAGCGTCCCGGCCGGTCACTCCGGCCCCTCCCGGAGGGCCGCCCACCCCGTCGGCGCATTTTCCCGGCCGGATGAGACGTTCATCACTTTTTCCGGGGATGTCACGGATGGGGCCAAAGAAATCACTGTCCGATTACAGGAGGGCCTTCCCATTCCGCCGGGAAGAATCTTCTTCTGGAGCGCTCACGGACGGCGTCGCTTATGGGCCATGTCCAAAACGTATTTCTTACCCTGACGATAAAAGGCGTCCCGGCCGTCGCGGCACGGCGGAACCGGGCCATCCGCGAGCCGTCCGGGACCGGGCGTCCGTGAGCCGTACGGGACCGGGCCGAAGACACGTACGCCCGCGGGCGCGGCGGAGGGAGGCGTCCTCCGGCCGCGCCCGCGGGCGCCGGGCTCAGCCCGCCGGCTTGACCAGCGGGAACAGGATGGTCTCCCGGATGTTCTTACCGGTGAAGGCCATGATGAGGCGGTCGATCCCCAGCCCCATGCCGCCGGTGGGCGGCATCGCGTATTCCAGGGCGGTGAGGAAGTCCTCGTCAAGCTGCATGGCCTCGGGGTCGCCGCCCGCGGCGAGCAGGGACTGCTCGGTGAGGCGGCGGCGCTGCTCGACCGGGTCGATCAGCTCCGAGAAGGCGGTGCCCAGCTCGGTGCCGAAGCCGATCAGGTCCCACTTCTCGGTCAGCAGCGGGTTGTCCCGGTGCTGGCGGGCCAGCGGGGAGGTCTCCAGCGGGTAGTCCATGACGAACGTGGGCTGGATGAGCGTGTGCTCGACCAGCGCCTCGAAGATCTCCTGGACGAGCTTGCCCTGACCCCACTTGGGATCCCAGGGGATCTCCCGCGCGTCGGCGAGCTTGCGGACGTGGTCCAGGGAGGTCTCGGTCGTGACCTCCTCGCCCAGCGCCTCGGAGACCGAACCGTACAGCGTGATCCGCGGCCACTCGGCCCGCCCGAGGTCGACCTCCACCCCGTCGTGGTCCACCACGGAGCGGCCCAGCGCGGCCACGACCGCCTTCTGGATCATCCGCTGGGTCAGGTCGGCCATGTCGTTGTAGTCGAGATACGTGCCGTACGCCTCGAGCATGGTGAACTCGGGGTTGTGGGTGGAGTCCGCGCCCTCGTTGCGGAAGTTGCGGTTGATCTCGAAGACCTTCTCGATGCCGCCCACCACGAGCCGCTTGAGATAGAGCTCGATCGCGATGCGGAGGTAGAGCTCCATGTCGTAGGCGTTGATGTGGGTCTTGAACGGCCGGGCCGCCGCACCGCCGTGGATCGGCTGCAGCATCGGCGTCTCGACCTCGAGGTAGCCCTCCTCGTGCCAGAAGTCGCGGATCGCGCGGACGACGGCGCTGCGGGTGTGGGCCATCCTGCGGGCCTCGTCGTTGACGATGAGGTCCACGTAGCGCATGCGGACCCGCGCCTCGGGGTCGGTGAGCCCGAGGTGCTTCTCCGGCAGCGGGCGCAGGCACTTGGAGGTGATGGCCCAGCGGTCGGCCAGGATCGACAGCTCACCCCGGCGCGAGGTGATGACCTCGCCCTCGATGCCGACGTGGTCGCCGAGGTCGACGTCGCGCTTCCAGGCGGCGAGGGACTCCTCGCCCACCTTGTCCAGCGAGATCATGACCTGGAGGTCGCCGGAGCCGTCGCGGAGGGTGGCGAAGCAGAGCTTGCCGCCGATCCGGGAGAGCATGACGCGACCGGTGACGCCCACTCTGTCGCCGGTCGCGGTGTCAGCGGCGAGACCGGCGTATTTCTCGCGGATCTCGGCGTTGGTCGCGGTGCGCGGGAAGTTCACCGGGTAGGGGTCGACGCCCTCGGCACGGAGACGGTCGAGCTTCTCCCGGCGCACGCGCATCTGCTCGGGCAGATCCTCGGCTGGAGTCACATGGTCGGTCACGCGGACAAGGTTACCGATGTCCTGCCCCGTCCTGGACTACAAGGTGTTGCGGTGGTAGATGAGCCGGAGCCCGATCAGCGTCAGCCACGGCTCGTGCACGTCGATCGAGGCCGACTCGCCGACCACCAGCGCCGCCGCACCGCCGGTCGCGACCACCGTGACGTCGTCCGGGTCGTCGGCCAGCTCGGCCGCCATGCGCTCCACGATCCCGTCCACCTGCCCGGCGAAGCCGTAGATGATGCCGGACTGGAGCGCCTCGACCGTGTTCTTCGCGATCACCGAGCGGGGCCGGACCAGCTCTACCTTGTGCAGCTGCGCCCCGGCGGCGGCCAGCGCGTCCACCGAGATCTCGATGCCGGGCGCGGTGACCGCCCCGACGTACTCCCCCTTGGCGGAGACGGCGTCGAAGGAGGTCGCGGTGCCGAAGTCGACGATGATGCACGGCCCGCCGTACAACTGGATGGCGGCCAGCGCGTTGACGATCCGGTCGCTGCCGACCTCCTTCGGGTTGTCCATGCGGACCGGCACCCCGGTGCGAACGCCGGGCTCGACGATCACCGCGGGCACGTCGCCGTAGTAGCGGCGGCACATCTCGCGCATCTCGTTGAGCACCGACGGCACCGTGGAGCACAGCGCGATGCCGTCGACGTCGGCGCCCTTGAGCAGCGGCGACTGTCCGAGCAGCCCCTGCAGCACGACGGCGATCTCGTCGGCCGTGCGCCGGGCGTCGGTGGCGATCCGCCAGTGCTCGATCACCTCGTCGCCCTCGAACAGGCCGAGAACGGTGTGAGTGTTGCCGACGTCGATGGCGAGCAGCATCAGTTCCCCCGAAGGTCCAAGGCGATGTCCAGGGCCGGCGCCGAATGCGTGAGCGCGCCCACCGCAAGGTAGTCAACGCCAGTTTCGGCGACGTCACGGGCCGATTCCAAGGTCAGGCCCCCGCTGGACTCCAGCCGCGCCCGTCCGGCCACCAGCCGTACGGCCTCGCGCAGCTGGGGCACCGTGAAGTTGTCCAGCAGGATCTCCTCCGCTCCTTCCGCGAGCACCGGCTCGATCTGGTCGATCCGGTCGACCTCGACCTCGATGGGCAGGCCGGGGTAGGCGTCGCGGACCGCGCGGAACGCCTCGGCCACGCCGCCCGCGGCCACCACGTGATTGTCCTTGATCAGGGCCGCGTCCGAAAGGGACATGCGGTGGTTGACCCCGCCGCCGGCCCGCACGGCGTACTTCTCCAGCGCGCGCAGGCCCGGCAGGGTCTTGCGGCTGTCGCGGACGCGGGCGCCGGTCCCCTCCACGGCCCGGACCCAGCGGGCGGTCAGTGAGGCGATGCCGGACAGGTGGGTGAGCAGGTTCAGCGCGGTCCGCTCGGCCGTCAGCAGGTCGCGGGTGGCGCCGGTGACGGTCATCAGCACGTCCCCCCGGCTCACCCGCTCGCCGTCCTTGACGTGCCGCTCGGCGCGGCCCGCGCCGAGCCGGGCGAAGACGGCCTCGGCGACCGCGAGTCCCGCGACCACCCCGTCGGCCCGCGCCACCACGTCGGCGGTCGCCGTCCGACCCGCGGGGATCGTGGCGATGCTCGTCACGTCCCCCGCCTCCTGGACGTCCTCGGCGAGCGCGGTGTCGAGCAGCGCGCCCACCGCGGCGGGGTCCAGCCCCGCCGCGGCCAGCTCCTCGGCCAGGTGCGCGGGCAGTCCCGGGGACACGGCCTCCGTGTGCGGACGGTAGTTCATGATCAGGCCCTCCCCTGTCAGGGTCATGTCGAGGTGGCTCAGCCACCGGGCGTCGTCGCGCTCGGGGAAGTCCTCCCGCCAGTGCGACCCCCGCGTCTCCTCGCGGGCGCGGGCGGCCGTCACCAGCGCCGAGGCGACGGTCAGCAGATTGGTGGTCTCCCACGCCTCGGTGCACGGCTCGACCGCCACCGGGGTCCAGCGGAAGTTCACCAGGGCGCGGCTCACCTCGTCGAGGCTCGCGCCGCTGCGCAGCACGCTCGCGCCCCGGCTCATGTGCGCCTGCAGCCGCGACCGGACCCGGGGGTCCACCAGCCCGGCGGGGCGCTCGTCGGGCACCGGCTCGCCGGGCGCCGGGCGCAGCGCGTGGACGTCGGCGGCGATGCGCTCGGCGAAGACCAGGCCCTCCAGCAGCGAGTTGGAGGCCAGCCGGTTGGCGCCGTGCACGCCGGTGCAGGCGACCTCCCCGCAGGCGTACAGACCCGGCACGCTGGTACGGCCGTGCAGGTCGGTGCGGACGCCGCCGCTGGCGTAGTGGGCGGCCGGGGCCACCGGGATCGGCTGCCTGACCGGGTCGATCCCGTGCTCCAGGCAGACCGCGTGGATCGTCGGGAAGCGGGTGCGCCACTTCTCCTCGCCGAAGTGGCGCCCGTCGAGGTACATGTGGTCGGCGCCTGTCTCGCGCATCCGCCGCATGATGGCCTTGGCCACGACGTCCCGGGGGGCCAGGTCGGCCAGCTCGTGCACGTCCCGCATGAAGGGCACGCCGTCGGCGTCGACCAGCACCGCGCCCTCGCCGCGGACCGCCTCGGAGATCAGCGGCTGCTGGCCGGTCGCGCCCTCGCCCAGCCAGAGCACCGTCGGGTGGAACTGGACGAACTCCAGGTCCCGCACCACGGCCCCGGCCCGCAGCGCGAGCGCCACCCCGTCCCCGGTGGAGACGAGGGGGTTGGTGGTGGCGGCGTAGACCTGGCCCATCCCGCCGGTGGCGAGCACCACGGCGCGGGAGCGGACCGCGCCCACGCCGTCGCGCGAGCCCTCGCCCATCACGTGCAGGGTGACCCCGGCCGCGTGGCCGCGGGCGTCCTTGAGCAGGTCGAGGACGAGCGCGTGCTCGATCACCTCGATCTCCGCGGCCCGGACCGCCGCGACGAGCGCGCGCTGCACCTCGGCACCGGTGGCGTCGCCGCCCGCGTGCACGATGCGGTTGCGCCGGTGGCCGCCCTCCCGGGTGAGCTGGAGCCCGCCGGCCGTGTCGGTGTCGAACCGGGCGCCCGCCGCGATGAGGCCGCGCAGCGCGTCCGGCCCCTCGGTCACCAGGACCCGGACCGCCTCGGCGTCGCAGAGGCCCACCCCGGCGATGAGCGTGTCGGACAGGTGCTCGCCGGGGGTGTCGTCCGGGTCGAGCACGGCGGCGATGCCGCCCTGCGCCCAGCGGGTGGAGCCCGCCGAGAGCACGTCCTTGGTGACGACCAGGACCTTCGCCTCCGGCTCCAGCTCCGCGTAGCGGAGCGCCAGGGTCAGGCCCGCGATCCCGGAGCCGACCACGACCACGTCCGCCTCGACCGTCCAGCCCGGCTCCGGCGCGGTCAGTCTCTGAGGGATCGCCGGGATACTCATCAGTCGCCTCCTCGGGGCGGGTCGCGTGGCGACACCGGGGCGTCGCTCCGCGGGCGGTGCGTCCCGCGGATTTCGTCATCATGACGATAACGCCGGGCGCGCCGCGAGGCTTCCCCGGGGTCCGCCGGGGCTCCGGGGACCCCGGGGAGGGCGTCAGCCGGCGACGAGGTCGCCCCGGAGGTCGGCGGTGCCGGGGGCGGGGGCGGCCAGGTCGTCGCCGAGGTCGACGATCCGGTTGTCGCGGTCGACGTGGACGACCCGGGGCCGGAAGGTCCTGGCCTCGGCGTCCTCCATCTGCCCGTAGGCGATGATGATCACCAGGTCGCCCTGGTGGACGAGCCGGGCGGCGGCGCCGTTGACACCGATGACCCCCGAGCCCCGCGGCCCGGCGATGGTGTAGGTCACCAGCCGGGCGCCGTTGTCGATGTCCACCACGTGGACCTGCTCCCCGGGCAGCAGCCCGGCCGCGTCCAGCAGGTCCTCGTCGATGGTGATCGACCCCACGTAGTGCAGGTCGGCCTGGGTCACGGTGGCACGGTGGATCTTGGAGGTGAGCATGGTACGGAGCATGCGCCGTTCACCTTTCACAGGGTCGCGCCGCCTCGCGGGCGTGCACGCCGGACAGGGGGTTCCAGGGTAAGAGTCAGCCCAGTGTGAGAACAACGTTGTCGATCAGCCGCGTAGTCCCGACCCGCGCGGCGACCGCGAGGACCGCCTCCCCGGTGTACTCCTCCCCCACCTCGGTGAAGGTCGCCGGGTCCACCAGGACCAGGTAGTCGAGGTCCACGCCGGGCTCGGCGTCGAGCACGGCCCGCGCCGCCCGCCGGATCTGCGCGGGCGTGCGCTGCTCGGCGCCCGCGAACAGCGCCCTGGACAGCGCCAGCGCCGAGGTCCGCTCGTGCGGGGACAGATAGCGGTTCCGGCTGGAGAGCGCCAGGCCGTCCGCCTCCCGGACGGTGGGGGCGCCCACGATCTCGATCGGCAGGTCCAGGTCGAGCACCATCCGGCGGATCAGCGCGAGCTGCTGGGCGTCCTTGCGGCCGAAGACCGCCACGTCCGGCCGGACCAGGTTGAACAGCTTGAGCACCACGGTCAGCATCCCGTCGAAGTGCCCCGGCCGGGACGCCCCCTCGACGATCGTGCCCATCCTCCCCGCCGAGACGCCGACCTGCCGGTCCGGCAGGTACATCTCCTCGGCGGAGGGGGCGAAGACCACGCCCACGCCCTCGGCCGCGCACACCTCCAGGTCCGTGTCGAACGTCCGGGGATAACGGGCGTAGTCCTCCCCCGGGCCGAACTGCAGCGGGTTGACGAAGACGCTCACCGCGACGTGCTCGGCCCGCTCCCGGGCCAGCCGGATGAGCGAGCGGTGGCCCTCGTGCAGGGCCCCCATGGTCGGCACCAGCGCCAGCGCGGCCCGGCCCGGGGAGACCTCGCGGCCGATCCGCAGGATCTGGCGCGCCTCGGCCAGCCCGGCGCGGTCACCCGCCACGATCACGTCCATGCTTCTCCTCACGAGAGGTCTCCGGAGCCGGCCGGCGGGGATCGCCTCCCCGCCCCGGTCCTCCGGGTGTCGACTGTCGGTCCTTGCGCCGGGGCGGCCCGCCTCCGCCCGCCCCCCGGCCCGGTGCCCCGGTCCCGGCCCGGCGCCCGCGCGCCGGGCCGGGACGTCACCCGCCCCCGCCCAGGGCGTCCAGGAGGCACTCGGCGGCCTCGGGCTTGAGCAGCCCGGCCGCGAGCGCCCGGTCGGCCGTGAGCCGGGCGAGGACCACGTAGGCGTCCGCCGCCTCGGGGGCGGCGAGGATGAGCGCGTCCACGTGCCTGCGGACCGTGCCCGCGTCGCCGCGCACCACGGGACCGGTCAGCCCGGCCAGGCCCAGCCGGAGCGCGTTGTCCAGGGCGGCGCCGAGCAGCGGGCCCAGCATCCGGCCCGGCTCCTGCACGCCGATCCCGCGCAGCAGCTCGGAGGACTCCGCGATCAGCGTGACCATGTGGTTCGCCGCGTTCGCCAGGGCGGCGTGGTAGAGCGGCCGGTCCTTCTCCTCGATCCAGACCGGCTCGCCCTCGATCTCGATGACCAGCGCCTCGGCCACCGGCCGGAGCCGCTCCGGCGCGGTGACGCCGAACGTGATGCCGGTCAGCCGGCTCAGGTCGTCGGCGGCGCCGGTGAAGGTCATCACCGGGTGCAGCGCCAGGGGCAGCGCCCCCTTCTCGACCGCCGGGTTCAGCACCGCCAGGCCGTACGCGCCGCTGGTGTGGACCAGGAGCTTGCCGCGCAGGTCGGCTCCCGTCTCGGCGAGCCCGGCGACGAGGCCGGGCAGCGCGTCGTCGGGGACGGTGAGCAGGACGAGGTCGGCGCGGGCCACCACGTCCTCGGGGCTGCTGGGGGTCAGGCCGAGCCGCTCGGCCACCCGCTGCCGGGAGGCGTCGGAGACGCCGCTGGCGGCCACGACCCGGTGGCCGGCCCGCGCGAGCGCCGCGCCGAGCGCCGAACCGACCCGTCCGGCTCCGAGCACCCCGACCGCCAGCCGTGCCGGGCGATGATCTGTGTCCACGAGGTCCCGTCCTTCGCCGTCGTGGGGCCTTCCTCCCCAGTCGACCAGCGTAACGGGCGGGGCTCCGGCAGCGGCGGCGCGGCACCTCCGGAGACGCCGGCGGGCGCCGGGTCCGTTCCCCAGAGACCCGGCGCCCGCGTGCCGACACAGGCCACCAGCAGCGCCGATCGGCGCCAGGACCGCGCCCGTTGGGGGAACGGGCCGGGCACTGACCGCCGCCGACAGTGAGCAACGTTAACGCAAAGTGACGGCAAGGCCGGGTAACGCCGGTGCGCGGCGTGTCACGCGCGCGCCAAACGATTCCCCCGGCACGCCCCGTGGCGTCACCCGCCTCCCCCCGCGCGGCCGGTAACGTCTGCGCCCATGTGGCTGACCTGGCGTGCCGCGATGGAGTCGGCGCTCTACGGCGAGAAGGGCTTCTACCTGCGCGAGCGCCCCTCCGGGCATTTCCGGACCTCGGTCGGCGCCTCCGGCGTGTTCGCCGAGGCCGTGCTGCGCGAGCTGCTGGAGGTGGACGAGCTGCTCGGCCGGCCGCCGGAGGTCCACCTGGTGGACGTCGGCGCCGGCGAGGGCGTGCTGGCCGCCCGGGTCGCGGAGCTCGCCCCGGCGGCGCTGCGGCCCAGGCTCCGGGTGACCGCGGTTGACCTGGCCCCCCGGCCGCCCCGGCTGCCCGAGGAGATCGCCTGGTCGGCGGCCTGCCCGGAGGAGGTCTGCGGACTGGTGGTCGCCAACGAGTGGCTGGACAACGTGCCGCTGGACGTCGCCGAGCGGACCACCGACGGGTTCCGCCTCGTGCTGGTCGATCCCGCGACCGGCGAGGAGCGCCTCGGGGACGCGCCCGCCGAGGCCGACCTGGCCTGGCTGGCCCGCTGGTGGCCGACCCGCGCCGCGGGCGAGCGGGCCGAGATCGGCAGGTCCCGTGACGACGCCTGGGCCGAGGTCGTCGTACGGCTGGCCCGCGGGCGCGCCGTCGCCGTGGACTACGCGCACTCCGCGGACGGCCGCCCGCCGTACGGCACGCTGGCCGGCTACCGCGACGGGGCGCTCGTCGCGCCGGTGCCCGACGGTTCGTGCGACATCACCGCGCACGTCGCCCTGGACGCCTGCGCGGCCGCCGGAGAGCGGGCCGGGGCGGTGACCACGGCCCTGACCACGCAGCGCGAGGCGCTGCGCGCGCTCGGCGTGACCGGGGCCCGGCCTCCGCTCGATCTCGCCCGCACCGACCCGCGCGGCTACCTCCAGGCCCTGGCGCGGGCCTCCCAGGAGGCGGAGCTCGTCGACCCCGGCGGCCTCGGCGGCTTCGGCTGGCTGGTCCAGGAGCGCCGCTGAACCCGCGGCGGGACCGGCCGGGAAGCGTCGCCGGGCCCCCTCCCGGGAACGCCGCGGGCCGGGCGGGCTCAGATGCGGACGTGCAGGGCCTGCAGGCCGCGGATGATGTAGCCGGGCCCCCAGACCGGCTCGGCGGCGAGCTCCATCTTCGGGGCCCGGCGCAGCAGCGCCCCGAACGACTCGGCCAGCTCGATCCGGGCCAGCGGCGCGCCCAGGCAGAAGTGGATGCCGGCGCCGAAGGAGATGTGCGGGTTGTCCCTGCGCCCCACGTCGAGGCGGTCGGGGTCCTCGAACACCTCGGGGTCGCGGTTGGCCGAGCCGAACAGCAGCGCCACCTCGGAGCCGCGCGGGATGTCGACCCCGCCGACCGTGATGTCCTCCAGCACCCAGCGCTCGAACATCTGCAGCGGGGTGTCCCAGCGCAGCAGCTCCTCGATCGCGGTGGGGATCAGGGAGTGGTCGGCGCGGAGCCGCTCCAGCTCGGCGGGGTTGCGGAACAGCGCCCACCAGCCGTTCCCCGTGGTGTTGACCGTGGCCTCGTGCCCGGCGTTGAGCAGCAGCACGCAGGTGCCGACCAGCTCGTCCTCGGTGAGCCTGTCGCCTTCGTCGGCGACCTGGGCGAGGGCGCTGATCAGGTCGTCGCCGGGGTGCTCCCGGCGGTGGCGGGCCAGGTCGACGAGGTAGGCGGAGAACTCCTGCGCGGCGCGCACGGCGGTGTGCTGGGCCTCGATCGAGGGGTTCAGCTCGTACATCCCGCAGATGTCGGCGGACCAGGGGCGGAGCAGGTGCCGGTCGGCCTCGGGCACGCCGAGCATCTCGGCGATCACGGTCACCGGGAGCGGCTCGGCCACCTCGGCGATGAGGTCGCCGCCGCCGCGCTCGGCGAACCGGTCCACCAGCCCGCCGGCGAGCTCGGCGACCTTGGGCCGCAGCGCCTCGACCATGCGGGGGGTGAACGCCTTGGAGACCAGCCGCCTCAGGCGGGTGTGGACCGGCGGCTCGACGTCGAGCATCCCGGCGCGGATCACCCTCCAGAACGGTTCCTGGAACTCCGGGTCGTCGGGCCGGCCGAACTCCGCGTGGGTGGCCGTGTGCAGGTAGGAGCGGCCCAGCCTGCGGTCGCGCAGCAGCGCGTTGACGTCGGCGTGCCGGGCGATCAGCCACTGGCCGGTCGGCTCGAAGAAGCCGACCGGCCGCTCACGGCGCAGTTCGGCGTAGACGTCGTAGGGATGGGCGACGAATTCCGGACTCCAAGGATCAAACCTCACATCGGCATCGTAATCCGCCTATCCCTCGGCGGGCTTCTCCTCTTCGTAACGATGGTGCAGCTCCACCGGCTCCTGGGCGCCCGCCTTGCTGCGCATGCGGATGTTGAGCATCTCCACCAGCAGCGAGAAGGCCATCGCGAAGTAGACGTAGCCCTTGGGGATGTGCTGCTCGAAGCCCTCGGCCAGGAGCACCACGCCGATGAGGATCAGGAAGGACAGGGCGAGCATCTTGATGCTCGGGTGCCGGTCCACGAAGCGGCTGATCGGCCCGGAGGCGAACAGCATCACCAGGACCGAGACCACGACGGCCGCGACCATGACGCCGATCTCGTCCACCATGCCGACCGCGGTGATCACCGAGTCGAGCGAGAAGACGATGTCCAGGATCATGATCTGCACGATCACCGCGGTGAAGGAGGAGGCCACCTTCCCTCCGGCGTGGCCGGACTTGCCCTCCAGGTTGTCGTGGATCTCGAAGACGCTCTTGCCTATCAGGAACAGGCCGCCCAGGATCAGGATCAGGTCGCGGCCCGAGATCTCCTGTCCGAGGACCTCGAAGAGCGGGGCGGTCAACCGGATCACCCAGGACAGCGCGAACAGCAGCGCCAGGCGGGTGAGCAGGGCGGCGATCAGTCCGAGTTTGCGCGCCCTGTCGCGCTGCTCGGGCGGGAGCTTGCCCGCCAGGATCGAGATGAAGATGACGTTGTCGATGCCGAGGACGATCTCCAGGCCGACGAGGGTGAGGAATCCCACCCATATCTGCGGGTCGGTCACCCAGTCCATCGCCGCCTCCTCCAGGGGGTCGTGGTGTTCCAGCCGGTCACGCCGCGTAGACGATCGGCGGGCGCCGGAGGTTCCTGCCCGCGGCGGCCGACACCATTCCGTGTCCGACTTGCGGACCGGCGGACGGGGACGGTTATAGTTCGCGGTAGGTCATGAGTGCCAGTGACAAGCCCCGGCTCGCTGGCCGGCAACCCTCGCGTCCGCGGCGGGGTGCCCCGGGTGAGGACCTGGTCCGGCACCGGGGTGGTGCCGGTCAAGCGCGGGCTCCACGCACCATCGCCACGCCTCGCAGGGGCTTGGGGTCCGATGACCTCGAAGGAGTCCTGGCGTGTCCCTGCTCGGCATCCCCACCACCGGCACCGTCGTCCCCGCCGCCGTTCCCGAGCCCGTACGGCGGGCCGCCGCCGGCCGGCCGATCCCCGCGGTGCTCGGCGCCGACCTCGCGGTCCCCGTCCGGGGCGGCAGGCTCGTCCCCTACGCCAACCTCGACTACGCCGCCAGCGCCCCCTGTCTGGAGCCGGTGAGCGCCGCCGTCGCCGCCGCGCTCCCGGCCTACTCCAGCGTCCACCGGGGCGCCGGCTACGCCTCGCAGCTCACCACGGCCCGCTACGAGCAGGCCCGGCACACCGTCCGCGCCTTCGTCGGCGCCCGCCCCGGCGACGCGGTGGTCTTCACCCGCAACACGACCGACGCCGTCAACCTGCTGGCCCGCGCCCTGCCGGAGGGCACCACCGTCGTCGTCTTCGACACCGAGCACCACGCCTCGCTGCTCCCCTGGGCCGGCGCCGTACGGCTGGCGCCGCCCGCCTTCCCCGGCGAGGCCGTCCGCGCGGCCGACGAGGCCCTGGCCGGCGTCGACGGCCCGAAGCTGCTCGTGGTGACCGCCGCATCCAACGTCACCGGCGAGCTGTGGCCGATCGCCGCCCTGGCGCACATCGCCCACCGGCACGGCGCCCGCATCCTCGTCGACGCGGCCCAGCTCGTCCCGCACCGCCGCCTCAACCTGACCGCGCTCGACCTGGACTACGTGGCCTTCTCGGGGCACAAGCTCTACGCGCCCTTCGGCACGGGCGTGCTCGTCGGCCGCCCCGACTGGCTCGCGCGGGCGGAGCCGTACCTCAAGGGCGGCGGGGCGGTGCGGTCCGTGGGCGCCGGGGACGGCGGGGGCGCGGAGTGGCACGCCGACCCCGAGGCCCGGCACGAGGCGGGCACCCCCAACGTGCTGGGCGCCGTCGCGCTGGCCGCCGCCTGCGACGCGCTGAGCGCCACCGGGTGGACGGCGCTGGTGCGCGAGGAGGAGCGCCTGCTCGCCCGGCTCCGCACCGGCCTCGCCGGGATCGAGGGCGTGCACGAGCTGGCCCTGTGGGGCCCCGACCACCCGCGCGTCGGCATCGTCTCCTTCGTCGTGGAGGGCCTGACCGCCCGCGAGGTCGCCGAGGCGCTCTCCGACGAGTACGGCGTCGGCGTGCGGGACGGCAAGTTCTGCGCCCACCCGTTCGTCCGCCACCTGCTGGGCGGGGTGAAGGACGGCGGCTGCGCGGACACCGCGGTCTCCGCGGTCCGTGCCTCGATCGGCATCGGCACCACCGACGAGCACGTCGACCGCCTCGTCCGCGCCCTGGAGGAGATCGTCTCCCGCCGCGGCGCCCCGGCGCCGAAGTGACCCCCGCCGGGTGGACCCGGCGGGCCCCCGCTGAGGGATGATGGCCCCATGACGGAACGGGTCGTGGGAATCGGTGCCGGAGCCTCACTCGTCGGCGGCGGCGCCGGCGGCAAGGAGCTCGCGACCGAGGACATGGTCCTCAACATCGGCCCGCAGCACCCGTCCACGCACGGCGTGCTGCGGCTCCGGCTGACGCTGGACGGCGAGCGGATCAGCGCCGCCGAGCCGATCGTGGGCTACATGCACCGGGGCGCGGAGAAGCTGTTCGAGGTGCGGGACTACCGGCAGATCATCGTGCTGGCCAACCGGCACGACTGGCTGTCGGCGTTCGCCAACGAGCTGGGCGTGGTCCTGGCCGTCGAGCGCATGCTCGGCATGGAGGTCCCGGTCCGGGCCGTCTGGGCCAGGACCCTGCTGGCCGAGCTCAACCGGGTCCTCAACCACCTGATGTTCCTCGGCTCCTACCCGCTGGAGCTGGGCGCGATGACCCCGGTCTTCTACGCGTTCCGGGAGCGCGAGACGCTCCAGGCCGTCATGGAGGAGATCTCCGGCGGACGCATGCACTACATGTTCAACCGGGTCGGCGGACTGAAGGAGGAGCTCCCCGAAGGCTGGCTCGGCCGGGCCGGGCAGGCCGTCGCGGACGTGCGCCGGCGGCTGCCCGACATCGAGGGCCTGCTCATCGGCAACGAGATCTTCACGGCCCGCACCCGCGGCGTCGGCGTGCTCACCCGCGAGCAGATCATGCAGTACGGGGTGAGCGGCCCGATCGCCCGCGCCTCCGGCGTGGACATGGACCTGCGCCGCGACGACCCCTACCTGGCCTACGGCGAGCTTCCGGTGAAGGTCGTCACCCGCACGGCCGGCGACTGCCACGCCCGCTTCGAGGTGCTGCTGGAGCAGGTCAAGGTCTCCCTGGACCTGGCGGACGCCTGCCTGGAGCGGCTGCGCGAGCTGCCCCCGGGCCCGGTCAACCAGCGCCTGCCCAAGGTGCTCAAGGTCCCCGAGGGCCACACCTACGCCTGGACGGAGAACCCTCTGGGCATCAACGGCTACTACCTGGTCTCGCGCGGCGAGAAGACGCCGTGGCGGATGAAGCTCCGCTCGGCCTCCTTCAACAACGTCCAGGTGCTGCGCGAGATGCTCCCCGGCCACCTGGTCGCCGACATGGTCGCGATCCTCGGCTCGATGTTCTTCGTGGTCGGCGACATCGACAAGTAGCGGCCGGGCGGCCCTCCCCCTAGCGCTCCCCGCGGCGTTCGGGGGCCTCGTCGGGCTCCTCGGGCACCTTGCAGCAGTGCTCCAGGTAGAGCGCGGCGCACACCAGCGCCACGCAGCCCAGGAACGAGCCGCCCGCGATGAAGAAGTCGCGGCGGGGCGTGTCCTGCTCCAGCATGTCGGCCGCGTAGAACGCGAACCCGGCGAAGATCCCCGCGAAGACCGCCCCGCCGTACGCCGAGGCCTTGGCGAGGGCCACGAGGCGGGCCACGGCCAGCGGCTCGACCGGCTTGGTGCCCGGCCTGCGCAGGATCCGCGCCCTGGTCATCCAGCCGGTGTAGGCCTCGCCGATCGCGAGCAGCAGGACCGTCGGGATCGCCGTCCACGGCACGGCCGGGATGGACGCGTACAGCGGGCGCAGCAGCACCCAGGTGAGCAGCGCGAGGACGACGGTGATCCCGACGAGCACGCCGGGGTGGCTCGGCTTCACGCGGGCTCCCGCAGCACCAGGTCGGTGCGGAGCCGCACCCCGGTCTTGTCGAGGCCGCCCAGCAGCTCGGCGACCGGCCGGCCCGCGAGCACCGCCTCCGGGTCGGCCTGCACCCACGGGACCAGCACGAACGCGCGCTCGTGCGCGCGGGGGTGCGGCAGGGTGAGCTCCGGGTCGTCGGAGACGACCTCCCCGACGGCGACCAGGTCGACGTCCAGGGTGCGCGCGCCCCAGCGCTCGGTCCTGACCCGCCCGAAGGCGTGCTCCACCTCCTGCGCGCGGGCCAGCAGCTCGCGGGGGGTCAGGGAGGTCTCGGCGACCACGACGGCGTTGAGGTAGGGGCCCTGCTCGGGACCGCCGACCGGGTCGGTCTCGTAGACCGGCGAGACCGCGGTGACCTCCAGCCCCGGCGTGCCGGCCAGCGCGTCGAGCCCGCCCTGCAGGGTCGCGAACCGGTCGCCGAGGTTGCCGCCGAGCGCCAGCACGGCCTTCATACGCGGCTCCTGGTGATCGTCACGGTCACGTCGTCGAACGGGAGCGGGATCGGGGCGGAGGGCTTGTGCACGGTCACCTCGGCCGCCTCGACCCGCTCGCGGGCCAGGCACACGTCCGCCAGCCGCTGGGCCAGGGTCTCGATCAGGTCGACCGGCTCCCCCTCCACGACCTTCACCAGGTCCTCGGCGAGCTCGCCGTAGTGCACGGTCCTGGTCAGGTCGTCCGCCGCGGCGGCGGGCGCGGTGTCCAGGAAGAGCGTGACGTCGACGACGAACTCCTGGCCGAGCTCCCGTTCCGCCGCCAGCACGCCGTGCCGTCCCCGGGCGCGCAGGCCCCTGATGCCGATCCGGTCCGCGGTGCGTCCGCTCACGCCACCCCCTCTTCCTCGTCGTCGCCGTCGTCCTCGCCCTGCAGCACCGGCGAACCGTGGTGCAGCCAGAGCCTCCACCCCTCCGGCGTCCGGACGAAGGTGTTGCTCGCCACCACCTTGCCCGCGGCGAAACTGGAATCACCCTCGTCGCCCGCGGTCAGGATGTTCTCCTCACAGGTGAGGACCGCGACGTCCCCGTGGACCATGACGTTCACGTCGGTCAGCACGAACTGGATGTAGGGCGTGTTGGCCATGATGAGCGCCCAGGAGCGCAGCACCTCGGCCCGGCCGCTGACGATCGGCCAGCCCGGGTGCACGCAGCTGACCTGCCCGCCCCCGGTCTCCTCGGCCCAGATCGCGGTCATCAGGTCGAGGTCGGCGTTCTCGATCGCGGTGTAGAACGCCTGGTTGACCGCCTCGACGGCGGCGGTGTCGACGCTCACGAAGCCTCCTCCGCCGGCCGCGCCGCGGCCGTGCCCGTGGTCCGCCCGCTCACGTGCGCGCCTCCCGGACCGCGGCGGCCACGCGGACGGCGTCCGCGTTCGGGCGCACGTCGTGCACGCGCACGCACCACGCGCCCGCCCGCGCGACGAGCGCGGTCACCGCGACGGTCGCGTCGTCGCTCTCGGCGAACGGCCGGGGCTCGCCGTCCGGCCCCGCCAGCAGGCGGCCGAGGAAGCGTTTGCGGGAGGCCCCGACGAGCAGCGGATAGCCGAGGCCGGCGAGCCGGTCCGTCGCGGCGAGCAGGGCCCAGTTGTGCTCGGCGGTCTTGGAGAAGCCCAGCCCCGGGTCCAGGATGATCTGCTCGTCGGCGACCCCCTCGGCCCGCACCGAGGCCACCCGCTTGGCCAGCTCGTCGCAGACCTCCGCCACCACGTCGTCGTAGACCGCCCGGCTCTGCATAGTGTGGCTGTGGCCGCGCCAGTGCATCACCACGTACGCCACCCCGGAGTCGGCCACGACCCGCGGCATGTCGGGATCGGCCAGCCCGCCGCTGACGTCGTTGACCAGCTTCGCCCCGGCGTCCACCGCGACCCGGGCGACCCGGGCCCGCATGGTGTCCACGCTGACCGTGACGCCCTGCCGGGCCAGCTCCCGGATGACCGGCTCGACCCGTGCCAGCTCCTCCTCCAGCGAGACCCGCGCCGCCCCGGGCCGGGTGGACTCGCCGCCCACGTCCACGACGTCGGCGCCCTGCTCGACCAGCTCCAGCCCGTGCCGCACGGCGGCCTCCGGGTCGAACCAGCGCCCGCCGTCGGAGAAGGAGTCCGGGGTCACGTTCACCACGCCCATGACCAGGCAGCGTCGCTCGTCCGGCAGGGACGGGACGCTGCGGTGGCGCACGTCGTGGCCCGGGGGGCGGGGACCGGTGCCTTCCCTCGTCATGCGGTCAAGCCTAGGCGCTCGCGGCCTCCCGGCCGGGGCCCGGGTCCGGCTTGCCGATAACGAATCGGCAGCCGCACCGCGATCTCCGGGCGCGGGCCCCCGTGCCCCTGTCCGGCTCGCCGACGACGAATCAGCAGACCCACCCGGTCAGCGCAGGATGAGGGCCATCGCCTCGGCCCGGGTCTTCTCGCTGGTGCGGAAGTCCCCGCGGACGGCCGAGGTGGTGGTCTTGGCGCCGGGCTTGCGCACACCCCGCATGGTCATGCACAGGTGCTCGCACTCGACCACCACGATGACCCCGCGCGGCTCCAGCACCCGCATGAGCGCGTCGGCGATCTGCGAGGTCATCCGCTCCTGGACCTGGGGGCGGCGGGCGTAGACGTCGACGAGGCGGGCGAGCTTGGACAGGCCGGTCACCTGGCCCCTGTCGTTCGGGATGTAGCCGACGTGGGCCACACCGTGGAACGGGACCAGGTGGTGCTCGCAGGTCGAGTAGACCTCGATGTCGCGCACCAGGACCATCTCGTCGTGGTCGACGTCGAAGACCTTGGTGAGCACGTCCTCCGGGACCTGCCCCAACCCGGCGAACTGCTCGGCGTACGCGCGGGCCACGCGGGCCGGGGTGTCCTGGAGTCCGTCGCGGTCGGGGTCCTCGCCGATCGCGATCAGGATCTCGCGGACGGCCTTCTCGATCCGGGCATGGTCGACCTGCAGCGGCTGGGGGGGTTCCACGGTCAGTTACCGTCCCTGGCCGCGTTGTCGGGGTGGCCGGCGCCCGCGGGGAGCGCGCCGTTGCCGGACTGCTCCTTCGGGGTCAGGATCGGCGGCCGGTTGGACGGCAGCCGCTTGCCGTAGCCCGAGTAGGACGGGCGGTGCTCCTTGACGACGACCGGGGCGAAGATCTGGAGGACCTGCTCGCGGGAGAGCGTCTCCTTCTCCATCAGCTCCAGCACCAGGTTGTCGAGCACGTCGCGGTATTCGACGAGGATCTCCCAGGCCTGGTCGTGCGCCGACTCGATGAGCCTGCGCACCTCCTCGTCGATCGCGGAGGCGATCTTCTCGGAGTAGTCGCGCTCGTGGCCCATCTCGCGGCCGAGGAAGACCTCGCCGTTGCCGGTGCCGAACTTGCGGGCGCCGAGCTGCTCGCTCATGCCGTACTCGGTGACCATGCGCCGGGCGATGGCGGTGGCCTTCTCGATGTCGTTGGCGGCGCCGGTGGTGGGCTCGTGGAAGACGAGCTCCTCCGCGGTCCGGCCGCCCAGCAGCATCGCGAGCTGGTCCATCATCTGCGAGCGGGTGGCGAGGAACTTGTCCTCCATCGGCAGCGTCATCGTGTAACCGAGGGCGCGGCCGCGGGACAGGATCGTGATCTTGTGGACCGGGTCGGAGTTGGGCAGCGCGTGCGCGACCAGGGCGTGGCCGCCCTCGTGGTACGCGATGATCTTCTTCTCCTGGTCCGACATGACGCGGGTCTTGCGCTCGGGGCCGGCCATCACGCGGTCGATGGCCTCCTCCAGGACGTCCATCGTGATCAGCTTCTGGTCCGCGCGCGCGGTGAGCAGCGCGGCCTCGTTGATCACGTTGGCCAGGTCGGCGCCGGTGAAGCCGGGCGTCCGGCGGGCGATGACGTCCAGGTCGACGCCCTCGGCGAACGGCTTGCCGCGGCCGTGGACCTGCAGGATGCCCTTGCGGCCCTCCAGGTCGGGCCGGTCGACGGTGACCTGGCGGTCGAAGCGGCCGGGGCGCAGCAGCGCCGGGTCGAGGATGTCGGGCCGGTTGGTCGCGGCGATGAGGATCACGCCGCCCTTGACGTCGAAGCCGTCCATCTCGACGAGCAGCTGGTTCAGCGTCTGCTCGCGCTCGTCGTGACCGCCGCCGAGGCCGGCGCCGCGGTGGCGGCCCACCGCGTCGATCTCGTCGATGAAGATGATCGCCGGGGCGTTCGCCTTCGCCTGCTCGAACAGGTCGCGGACACGCGAGGCGCCGACGCCGACGAACATCTCGACGAAGTCGGAACCGGAGATCGAGTAGAACGGCACGCCCGCCTCGCCGGCGACGGCCCGGGCGAGCAGCGTCTTGCCGGTTCCGGGCGGGCCGTACAGCAGGACGCCCTTGGGGATCTTCGCGCCGATCGCCTGGAACTTGGCCGGGGCCTGGAGGAACTCCTTGATCTCCTGGAGCTCCTCGATGGCCTCGTCGGCGCCCGCGACGTCGGCGAAGGTGGTCTTGGGGGTGTCCTTCGTGATGAGCTTGGCCTTCGACTTGCCGAAGTTCATCACCCGCGAGCCGCCGCCCTGCATCTGGTTCATGATGAACAGGAAGACCAGCACGATGAAGACGATCGGCAGGAAGCTCACCAGGAGGCTGAGCAGGAAGTTCTCCGACGGAACCTCCGCGGTGTAGCCCTCCTTGACGCTCCCGGCCTTCTTCTGGGCGGCCAGCTCGTTCATGATCTGGGTGCCCTGGCCGTCGACCCAGGGCGACTGGATCCGGTTCGTCTGCTTGCCCGCGACGGTCACCGGCTTGACGAGCGTCAGCTCCGCCCGCTGCTCCTTGTCGATGACCTTGGCGCTCTTGACGTTCCCCGACTGGATCTGCTCGATCAGCAGGGACGTGTCGGCCTTCGTGTAGTTGCCTTCACCGCTCCACATCGTGCTGACGAGCACGAGCAGCACGACGATGCCCAGGATCCACAGCAGTGGCCCACGTGTAAATCGCTTGAGATCCATCCGATGCGGAACCCCGGCGGGCCCGTCCCTTCCTGACCAAGGCCTGGCAACCCCGGGCGGCGCCCGGGGCTCGCGGTCTCCCTAACCGCTCCCCCTGACTACCCGGAGGCGGTGAGAAACCACCTCCCGGTCGTCCGAAGGTACACCGGCGCGCCGCGCAGGGTAACCGCCCGGCGACTCCGGCTCTGCCTTACCAACGTACGTCAGGTGGCTCCATGTTCCCCGACGCAATGGGTAATGTCGCTTTCGTGACGATTGCCTGACAGCCTTCTTCGCCCAGGGCGTACTTTTTCAGCTCGCCCCGTAGACGTGCGGGGCGAGGGTCCCGATGAAGGGGAGGTTGCGGTACTTCTCCGCGTAGTCGAGGCCGTAGCCGATCACGAACTCGTTGGGGATGTCGAAGCCGACGTACTTCACGTCGATCGGGACCTTGATGGCGTCCGGCTTGCGCAGCACGGTGCAGATCTCGACCGAGGCGGGGTTGCGCGACCTGAGGTTCTGCATCAGCCACGACAGGGTCAGCCCGGAGTCGATGATGTCCTCGACGACCAGCACGTGGCGGCCGGCGATGTCGGTGTCCAGGTCCTTCAGGACCCGCACCACGCCCGAGGACTTCGTGCCCGCGCCGTACGACGAGACCGCCATCCAGTCCATCTGGACCGGCAGGTGCAGCGCCCTGGCCAGGTCGGCCATGGCCATGACCGCGCCCTTGAGCACCCCCACGATCAGCAGGTCCCTGCCGGCGTAGTCCTCGTCGATCCGGCTCGCGAGCTCTCTGATCTTCGCCTGGAGCTCGTCCTCCGGGATGAGGACCTTCGCCAGGTCCTTGCCCATGTCGGCTGCGTCCACCTGGATCTTCCTTACGGGAGGGGGCTGCTTTCCGGGACGCCGCCACCCCCTCGTGAGGGGCCGGCGACGAATATCAGGGTGCCACACCGCCGGACCGCTCCAACCCCCCCGGGTACCTCCACCGCCCGCTGCCCCCGCCAGTGCGTGACCAGACGGTCCACCTGCAGGATGTGCCCGGCCGAGAGCGTGCCGGGCGGCGCCCCGGCGGCGATCGCGGCCCGCCGCAGCACCCGTCGCCGCACCGCCGCGGGCAGGCCCTCCAGCTCCGGTACGGCCAGCGCCACGCGCTCCGCCCCGCGGGGTCCGCCGCCGGCCGCGCGTTCCGCCGTACCCGCCGCCTCGCGCTCGGCCCCGACCGCGGCGGCCGTGCCGCGGTCGCCGGGCTCGCGCACCACCGCCCGCGCGCAGGCCCGGCCCGCCCACTCGTCCAGGGCGTCGGCGTCGTCCCGGCAGAGCAGCGCGGTGAGGGCGAGCGCCTCGGCGACCCCCGGCCCCAGCTCCTCCTCCAGCGCCGGGAGCAGCCGCCTGCGGACCCGGACGCGGGTGTAGCGGTCGTCGCGGTTGTGCGGGTCCTCCCACGGCACCAGGCCCAGCGCCGCGCAGGCCGCCACGGTCGTGGCGCGCCCCAGCCCCAGCAGCGGCCTGCGGTAGACCCCCGACCGCGCGGGCATCCCCGCCAGCGAGCGCGTCCCGCTGCCCCGCGCGAGCCGCAGCAGCACGGTCTCCGCCTGGTCGTCCCTGGTGTGCCCGAGCAGCACGGCCGCCGCCCCGAGCCGCGCGGCCGCCTCCGACAGCGCCGCGTACCGCGCGTCCCGCGCCGCGTTCTCCGGTCCTCCTGCGGTGCCCACCCGCACGGTCAGGACCTCCGCCGGATCGAGGCCGAGCGGGAGCCGCGCCACCTCGGCCGCCCGCCGGTCCGAGCCGCTCTGCAGCCCGTGGTCGACGGTCAGCAAGCCGCCCCGCAGGCCCGCCCGGGGCGCGACGAACGCCAGGGCGGCGGCCAGCGCCAGGGAGTCGGCGCCGCCGCTGCACGCGGCCAGCACGAGGTCGCCCGGCTCCAGGTCGTCCAGCGCGAGCCGTACGGCGCGGCGGACGTCGGCGACCGCGGGGTGCGGGCCCATCAGGCGCCGGGCCGGTGCCGCGCGCCGCGGTCCGGGGGCCGGTGACCGGAGCCCGCCCCCGCGCGGGCGCCCCCCGGGGAGCGGGGGAACGGGTCCCTCATCGCGGGATCAGTCGGTGATCTCGGCAGCGGGCAGGGCCGGGGCCTCCAGGACGCGGGCGATCCAGCGCTCGGGGTGGGCGATCTCGTCCTGGGTCGGGAGGGTCTCCGGGGAGGTCCAGACCTTGTTGAACCCGTCCATGCCGGCGCGGTCGACGACGGTGCGGACGAACGCGGAGCCCTCGGCGTACTGCTTCATCTTCAGCTCGATGCCGAGCAGCTTGCGGACCGTGCGGTCGAGGCGGGAGCCGCCCTCTCGGCGGTGGTGGAACTTCGCGCGGATCTCGGCGACCGAGGGGACCACGGCGGGGCCGACGGCGTCCATCACGTAGTCGCCGTGCCCCTCGACCAGGGTCATCACCGCGGTGATGCGGTCGAGGACCTCCTTCTGCCCGGGCGTCTGGATCGCGTCGATCAGGTTGCCCTCGCCGCCCCGGACGGCGTCGGCGACCGCGTCGGCGGCCGAGCGGAGCCGGTCCAGGAGGGCGGGCAGGTCGAGGTCCGAGGCGAGCAGGAACTCCGTCATCTGGTCGCGGACGTACGACCGCAGCCAGGGCACCCCGGTGAACTGGACCCGGTGGGTCTCCTCGTGGAGGCAGACCCAGAGCCGGAAGTCCTGCGGGTCGACGCCGAGCTCGCGCTCGGCGTGCACGATGTTGGGCGCCACCAGGGTGAGGCGGCCCACCGGCGCCCTGCCGGAGGGGTCGGGCGGGAGGAACAGCTCGTACTGGCCCAGGACCCGGGAGGCGAGGAAGGCCAGCACCGCGCCGACCTCCACGCCGGTGATGCGGGAGCCCACCGCGGTCACGACCGCGGGGGTCTGCCCCTTGCGGTCGGCCATCCGCTCGGTCAGCGGCTCCAGCACCACGCGGAAGCCCTCGACGTTGGCCCTGATCCAGCCCGGCCGGTCGACGATCGTGGCGGGCTGGGGGGCGGTCTCGGTGGCGATCCGGGTGAACTCGCGCACGTGCCCCTCGGCCACACGGGAGAGTCTGCGCAGCTCGGTGACCGCGTGCCGAGCCTCCTCTCGGCTCACCTGCGGCCCGGGGCGCACCAGGCGCGTTCCGGTCGCTACGGCCAGGTCCCAGTCGATCACCTGCATACCGTCCACCGTACGTGCTCCGTCCGCCCGCCGCGCGCCTTACCCCCGCCGCCGCCCCGCACCGCCCTGCGTCACCCCGCACCGCGCCCTACGCCGCCCCCGTGCCGCGGCGCGCGGCGCGGGCCGCTCACCCGGTGACGATGGCGGCCAGCCGGTCCAGGGCCGCCTCGGCCCCCCATCCCGGCACGTCGTCGGCCATGAAGGCGAAGGCCACCAGCCGCCCGTCCTTCGTGGTGGTCAGCCCGGCCAGCGTGCTGACCCCGTTGAGGGTGCCCGTCTTCGCGCGGACCAGCCCGTGGGCGGAGTCGCTGGCGCCGAAGCGGTGGCCCAGGGTGCCGGTGAACCCGGCGACGGGCATGCCGCTGAGGGCCGAGTGCAGGTGGGGGCCGGCCGGGGAGGCCGCGACCGAGACCAGGCGGGCCAGGGCCGCGGGCGTGATGCGGTTCTTCGGCGACAGGCCGCTGCCGTCGAAGACCTGGACGCCGTCGGCCGCGTTCAGGCGGGTCAGCACCTTCCGCACGGCCGCCGCGCCGCCGTCGAACGAGGCGGGCTCGCCCTCCTTGAGCGCCACGTGCCGGGCCAGCGCCTCCGACAGGTCGTTGTCGCTGAGCGTCAGCGCCCGCTCGACCAGGGCGTAGACGGGCGCGGACTCGACCCGGGCGATCTCCTCGGCGCCCGCGGGGGCCCCGGCCCGCCGGGCCGTCTTGTTCGCGGCCTTGACGCCGTACTTGGCCAGCAGCGCGACGAACTTCGCGTACGCGGCCTTCGAGGGGTCGGAGACCCGCTGCCTGCTGCCGGAGGAGACCTTGCCCTCGTCGACCATGAGCGCCGTCACCGGGGCGACGCTGCCCTCGGGCACGTAGCCGGGCTTCCAGCTGGCCGCGGTGCGGGGCCCGGTGTAGAGGCCGTCGTCGTAGGCCACGGTCACCTTGGTGGTCCCGGCGGCCTTGAGCGTCTTGGCCGTCTGCGAGGCGAGCGAGGCCAGCGACGCCGGCCGGGGGTAGACCGAGCCGTCCGCCCTGCCCGCGGTCAGCGTCGGGTCGCCCCCGCCGACCAGGATGATCGAGTCCGGGGAGGGGCCGCGGACCACGCGGGTGCTCAGCCGGGTGTCCGGGCCCAGCGAGGCGAGCGCGGCGACGGCGGTCACGACCTTGGTCGTGGAGGCGGGGGTGATGCCCCGGTCGGCGTTGCTGCCGAACAGCCTCTCGCCGCTGCTCGCGTCGACGACCACGGCGCCCACCCGCCGGCCCAGCGCGGGGTCGCCCAGTGCCTTGGTGAGGCGTTCTGTCAAAGTAGTCTTGGCCGGGAGAGGTCCGCCTCCGCCCGCGGCCAGCACCGGACCCGCGGTGACGACGGGGACGGGGACCGGCTCGGGCGAAGCGACCGGGCGCGCCTCCTTCTCGACCAGCGCGTCGCTGGCGAGCAGGTGTGCGCCGGCCGCGACGACGAACAGCTGCAGCATGACGAGAGTGGCCAAGGCCACCCACCGATCACGCCGCATCATGTCGACGACCTCTCATCGATCCTGTACCAACTACGCCTACGAGACATTAACGCCCGACCGGGACTGCCCGGAGGGCTTGAGCGGAGGAACCGCGGTGGAGTTCGACGTTCTCGTTGAGATTCCCAAGGGACAACGGAACAAGTACGAGGTGGACCACGAGACCGGCCGGATCAGGCTCGACCGGATGCTGTTCACCTCCACGCAGTACCCCGCTGACTACGGCTTCATCGAAGACACCCTCGGTGAGGACGGCGACCCCCTCGACGCCCTGGTGCTCCTGCAGGAGCCGACCTTCCCCGGCTGCCTGATCCGCTGCCGCGCGGTCGGCATGTTCCGCATGACCGACGAGAAGGGCGGCGACGACAAGGTCCTGTGCGTCCCGGCCAGCGACCCCCGCATGAGGCACATCCGCGACATCCACCACGTGGCCGAGTTCGACCGGCTGGAGATCCAGCACTTCTTCGAGGTCTACAAGGACCTGGAGCCCGGCAAGTCCGTCGAGGGCGCCAACTGGGTCGGCCGCGCGGAGGCCGAGGAGGAGATCCGCCGCTCCCTGGAGCGCGCCAAGGACCAGGCGCACGGCGCGCACTGAGCGCACCGAGCGGGGCCGCGGACACGGCCCGCGGACACCGGCCCGCCACCGGGCGGGCCGGTCCCCGCGGGCCGTGCCGGCCGCCCGGACCCGGCCGGGCGCGTGAGCCGGGCCGGTCCCCCCTCCCCGGACGCCCACGCGGGCCCGGACGCTCGCACGGCCCGGGACGCCCACGCGGGCCGGGTCGCTCGCACGGCCCGGGTCGCTCGCACGGCCCGGAACGCTCATGTGGGCCGGGTCGCGCCGACGAGGTCCCTGCGCCAGATCGGGGCGATCCGCACCACGTCGCCCGTCCGCGGGGCGTGGACCATCATGCCGTCGCCGATGTAGATGCCGACGTGGTGGATGTCGCCGGGATTGCGGGTGATCCGGCCGAAGAAGACCAGATCGCCGCGGCGGAGGGCGTTGAGCGGCACGTGCGGGCCGGAGGTCCACTGCGTGCCCGTCCAGTGGTCCAGCCTGACCCCGACCCGCTCCCACGCCCGCATGGTCAGCCCTGAGCAGTCGTAGCTGTCGGGTCCGTCCGCCGCCCAGACGTACGGCTTGCCGAGCTGGGTGAGCGCCCAGTCGGCGGCGACGTCGCCTCGGGCGGAGGAGCCGGTGGGCCAGCCGGAGCCGCCGGAGCCGCGGCCCCCGTTCCGCGCCCGGTCACGCCGGGCCGCCGCCCGCCGCGCCCGTTCCCGCGCCGCCCGCTCCAGGGCCTCCTGCCGCTGCCGGACCAGCCGGTCGGCGGCGCTGCGGGCCGCGTCCGCCCGCCGCTCTGCCACCGCCCGCTCCGCCGCCAGCCTGCGGGTCTCGGCGACCTGCTCGGCCACCGCCCGCTCGGCCGCCGCCTTCGCCTCGGCCGCGCTCTCCGCCGCCGCCCGCCGCTCCGCGTAGGCGTCCTCCGCCTGCCCCTGGAAGACGACGAGCACCTCGCGGGCGTCGCGCAGCTGCCTGAGCAGCTCGGCCTGGCTGCTGCCCATGTGGGTCAGCAGGCTCATCCGCCGCAGGTAGCCGCCGTCCGGAGCGCCGCCACCGCCCACCTGGGCCATCATCGCCATCGCCGGGTCCATGCCGCCGTAGCTCTGCGCGGCGAGTGCGGCCACCGCCCGGCGGGCGTCCTCGACCTGCACCTCGGCCGCGCGCACCTGCTCGACGGATCTGCGGTGGCGCTCCTCCGCCCGGGCCAGCCGGACCATCTCGCCGTTGTAGGCCTCGATCAGCTTCTCCGCCCGGGCGGTGAGATCCTCCAGTTCGGCCTCGGCCTCGGCGAGCCGGGAGGTGGCCGCCCCGAGCCGCCTGCTCTGCTCCCGGGCCTCGGCCCCCGCCCGGGCGACCTCGTCGGCGGACGGCCCGGGACTGCCCGGTGCGGCGCCGGCCGGTACGGCGGCCGCCACGAGCAGGCCGCAGACCAGTCCCGCCAGCATCGCGGCGCGGCGGCGTCGGTTCTCGACGGACTGCATGCGTCACCTTCCTGGAACGCCGCATGCCCCCCGCGACATACGGCGCCAGCAAGGATTACGCCGCGTCACCGTGCGAACAAGCGTGACGGGCGCACTGTAATCAACGCAGGCAATCAGTAAACGCAGAAGAGACGTTGCATTCCCGCACCGGAGGCCGGGTTTCCCTTCTCTCCGCCGGATCAGGCGTTCCGGTACGGGCCACGCGGTGGACCCGCAGTCAGTTCCCCGCGTCCGGGTCCGTGCCGGAGGCGGCGGTGGCGGAATGCGTCGCCGTCGCCGTGCTCGACGCGCTCGGGCTCGCCGGCGGTGCGGACGTGGCCGGTGCCGAGGTGGCGGGCGCGGAGGTGGCGGGCGCGGAGGTCGCGGGCGCGGAGGTCGCGGGAGTGCTCGGCTTCGGGGTGGCGGGGGCGGAGGTCGCGGGCGCGGGCCGGGACGGGCTCGGGCAGGGCTTGGGGCCCGGCCGGCCGCCCTGGTGGTCGCGGGGCGGCCGCTTGGGGCCCGGCCGGCCGACCGGGCCGTCACCCGGAGCGGGCCCGGTGGTCGGGGCGGGCCGCGGGTCCGCTCCGGGGTCGAGCCGGTCGGGCCGCCTGGTGGGGAACGTCCCGTCCGGCACCGTCTCCTGCCCGGTCATGCCGGGTCCGCCCCGCGTCACCGTGGGGCCGAGGCCGTGGGCGACCAGCTCCGGCGGGGCCGAGCCCAGGGCCATCGGGCGCTCACCGGTCTCGGCGCGCCAGGGCAGGCGCACGCCCGGGGCCTCCTCCACCGGGGGGAGGGCCTCGGCGGTGGCGCCGGAGACCCGCCCGGCGGGCTCGTCTCCGAACCGCACGAAGATCACTCCGACGGTGGCCGCCGCCGCGACCGCAGCCACCGCACCGGCCACCGCACGAGCCCCCCGAAGGTTCCGGCGAGCCCGGTCGGCGGGAAACCCCGCGGCGTCGAGCACGCCGATCCGGTCGGCGGCGTAGCGCCGGTAGAGGACGAGCTCGGGGTCGGTGAAGCAGCTCATCACCCGCACGCGCAGCGCCTGCGAGATCTCGGGCCGGGGCATCAGGTCGAAGACCTTGACCGGGGAGATCTGCCGGGAGCGGTGCGGCGCGCAGGTGTCGCACCGGTTGACGTGGCCGATCATCCGCTCGCGGGTGGCGGGGGTCAGCTCCCCGGAGAACCCGCCGAGGATCTCCGCCCGCTCCACGCAGTCGTAGGGGCCCTTGCGGGCGAGGAACTCGGCCGTCACCGCGGCGCGCAGCCGGTCCTTGGCCGCGTCGAGCAACCGGTCGGCGTCCCTGGCCGGGATGCGCATCACCGCGGCGGCGTCGGCGGCGGTCAGGCCGTGCCGGGTGACGAGATCGAGGACCTCCCGCTCGTCCGGGGGCAGGCTCCGCACGGCGTTCCAGGCCACCACCCGCAGGTCGGCGTCCTCGCCGGAGACGGCCGGGGGCTCGTCGGCCGTCTCCTCCTCCGGCGCCAAGCAGCGCCGTACGCACTCCTCCCGGGCGAGGGCGTACAGCCAGACCTTCAACCGGGTGGCGTCGGCGAGCGCGTGCACGCGGGCCTCGGCCGTGATCAGGGTGTCGCGGAGGGCCACATGGGCGCTGTCCGAATCGCCGAGCATGGACCAGCAGTAGAGGTAGACGTCTTCGGCGTAGGAGTCGTAGAGCGCGGTGAGGGCGCCGGGGTCACGGGCGCGCAGGGCTTCGACCAGGACGCTGTCGTTCATGTAGCAGACGGTAATAGTGCTGTAACTGCAAGTTCCACCGATTCCCGGAGGACACGGCAACCGTATTCAGAATGTTAACAACCGCTGCAAAAAATGCCGCATACCGCACATTCATAAATCTTAGTTAATAGTCATTTGCCGGAATTAACGGTCAGGGTCGACCTTCCGTCCCGGGCAGCGGCCGGCGCCCCCGGTCGTGGACGAACGGCGAGGTGGTCGGCTTGACCGTGTGCACCGGGACCGTGCCCCCCAGGGCCAGCTCCTCGTAGGGGCGGCTGCTCGACCCCCACGTCCGCGCGACCACCTCGGTCTTGGCCACCTTCGCGGCGGGCGCGACGCTCTCCACGTCGAGCAGGAACCTGCGCCTGCCGCTCTCCCGCACGTCGTCCACGAACGCCGTCCCCCCGCCGAGCAGCCTGCCGGCGGCGTCGCGCAGCAGCGCGGTGACGGCCAGGGTCCCGGCCGGGAGCCGGTACGGCGTGCCCACGTACCCGGTGACCAGGTAGTCGCCGTCCTGCTGCCGCGCGGTCGTCACCCCGGAGACGGGGAACGGCTTGAAGGCCGAGACGATCCGGCCCGCCTTGCGCCACTCGGCCGGGCGGTAGTCGATGGTGACCTTCGCGGGCTTCTTCACCGACAGCGCCTGCCCGGTGAAGGAGAGCGAACCCGCCGGCGGCACCGCGTCCAGCGGCTGCTCCATCCGGACGACCTCCTTGCCCCTGGCGTCCAGCCCCACCACGGTGACCACCACGTGCTCGCCGAAGTGCCACGGGTTGGGGTTGGCGAGCACTCCGGCCCAGTTCACCACGTATCCGTCGTGCCGCTCCTCGCTCCTGACGACCGAGGAGACCTCCTCCTTGACCGTGAGCGGCCGGAGCTCGGGCGCGTCGTCCCGCCGGTCCTCGCTCGCGCAGCCGGTCAGGAGGATCAGGGTGAGGGCGCCGAGGACGCCGGCGGTGCGGGTGCTGTACGTCACCCAGCCGTCATAGCCTCCGCGCCCAGGCCCTCTCCCCGGACACGCGGAGATCAAGCGAACTCTTTAGCCGCCGCTCCCGCAGACCTTGCCGCCGCCCGGCGCGGCGGGCGGGTCAGCGCTGCCGGACGACCCGGCTCTCGTCCCAGACCGGCTCCGGCGCCTCGTAGACCCGCCCGTCGGAGCCGAAGACCAGGTAGCGGTCGAAGTCGTCGGCGAACCAGCGGTCGTGGGTGACCGCGACCACGGTCCCGTCGAAGGCGTCCAGCCCCTCCTGCAGCGCCTCGGCGCTGGCCAGGTCGAGGTTGTCGGTCGGCTCGTCCAGCAGCAGCAGCGTGGTGCCCGACAGCTCCAGCAGCAGGATCTGCAGCCGCGCCTGCTGCCCGCCCGAGAGCGTCTCGAACCGCTGCTCGGCGATGGTCCCGGCCAGCTCGTAGCGGGCCAGCGCCTTCATCGCCTCGTTCTTCAGCTTCGCGTGCTCGGTCATGACGATCTCGCACGGCGTGCGGCCGAGCAGCTCCGGGCGGGCGTGGGTCTGCGCGAAGTGCCCGGGCACGACCCGCGCGCCGAGCCGGGCCACGCCGGTGTGCCGGACGTCCTCACCGGCGAGCAGCCGCAGGAAGTGCGACTTGCCGGAGCCGTTGGAGCCCAGCACCGCGACCCGCTCGCCGTACCAGATCTCCAGGTCGAACGGCTTCATCAGGCCGGTGAGCTCCAGCTGCTCGCAGACCACCGCCCGCTTGGCCGTCCGGCCGCCGCGCAGCCGCATGCTGATGAGCTGGTCCCTCGGCGCCTGCTCGGGCGGCCCGGCCTCCTCGAACTTGCGCAGCCGGGTCTGCGCCGCGTGGTAGGCGGCGGCCAGGCCGTCGTTGTAGGTGGCCTTCTGCTTGAGCATGGTGACCAGGCGCTTGAGCTTGGCGTGCTCCTCGTCCCAGCGTCTGCGCAGCTCCTCCAGGCGCTCGTTGCGCTCCTTGCGGGCCTGGGCGTAGGTGCGGAAGCCGCCGCCGTGCACCCAGACGTTGCCGGACTCGACGGTGACGATCCGGTCGGCCGCGTTGGCCAGCAGCTCCCGGTCGTGGCTGACCAGCAGCACCGTCTTGGGCGTCTCGCGCAGCGCCTGCTCCAGCCAGACCTTGCCCGGCACGTCCAGGTAGTTGTCCGGCTCGTCCAGCAGCAGCGTCTGGTCCGGCCCGCGCAGCAGCGCCTCCAGCACCAGCCGCTTCTGCTCGCCGCCGGAGAGCGTGTCGACCTCGCGGTACTTGCACCGGTCGTACGGCACGCCGAGCGCGGCCATGGTGCAGGCGTCCCAGAGCACCTCGATGTCGTAGCCGCCGGCGTCGGTGTAGTCGGTGATGGCCTGCGCGTAGCGCATCTGCGCCTTGGTGTCGTCGCGCTCCATCATCACCAGCTCGGCTGCCTCCAGCGCCTCGGCCGCCCGCCGTACGCGCTCGGGGGCGACGCCGAGCAGCAGGTCGTGCACGCTCCGGCCGTCGCGGATGCCGCCGATGAACTGCCGCATGACGCCCAGCCCGCCGGAGGAGGCGACGCTGCCCTCGACCGGCTGCAGGTCCCCGGCGATGAGCCTCATCAGCGTCGTCTTGCCCGCGCCGTTCGGCCCGACGAGCGCCGCCTTGACCCCCTCGCCGACCCGGAAGGACACGTCGTCCAGGAGCGGCCGGCCGTCCGGCAGAACGTATGTCAGATGCGCGACCTCGACGTGCCCCACGGTGAATCCCTCTCTCAAGTCCTCGCGCAGGGTACATGCCGGTTTCGAACATCGGCATCCGGTTTTCCGCTGGTACCGCCCCGCTCTGTGATCGGCACGACCGCACGGAGGCGATCCCGCCAGGCGGACGGGCGCATCCCAGCCGGCCGACGCCCTCAGGAGGAGCGCCCCGCGTAGTAGCGCCGCGACTTGTCGCGGCTGCCGCAGGTGGCCATGCTGCACCACCGGCGGCGACGGTTCTTGCTGACGTCCAGGAACAACCAGCAGCACGACGGGCACTCACCGAGCCGATCCAGTGGCCCGTGCGTGAGCAGTTCGACCGCCGAGGCCGCGACCTCCCAGAGCAGGATGCGCATCGTCCGCGGCGCCCCCCACGAGAACCGGAAGCTCCCGCCGGCCTCCTCCAGCCGGCCGTGAGCGATGCCCTCACCGTGCAGCGCGACGACGGCATCGAGATCCGGCCGCGGCGCCCGCGCTCCCTGCGCAAGCGGCTGGAACACCCGGAACACCGCCTCGCGCAGCTCACGGGCATCCGGCAGGGCCGCCGCGAGCCCGTCCGGTTCCTCGATCGCACGCCCCGTCGCCGCGGCCCAGGTCACAGCCTCCTCCGGGGTGGCGAGCCAGTCTCGCCGAGCCACCGGACGGTCGTTGACCGTGTTGGCGAAGTCCAGGCACAGCGCGTTCCCAACCAGCTCGATGGCAGTCACGGTACCGATTATCTCACTGATCAAACCTTGTTGACAGGTAAGACGGTGCGGGCCACGCTATGACCGATCAAATTCATTTGAGAGGTAAGAAACGGATGCGCCTCCTCCCCCTGTCGCTGGGCCGGTCGTTCAACGCGCTGTGGTTCGGCACCGGTGCCGCGAACCTCGGCGACGGCATGGCGCTGTTCGCCCTGCCGCTGCTCGCCATCACCGCCGACGCCTCGCCCGGCGGAGTGGCAGCCGTGACGGCGGCGCTCACCCTGGCATGGCCGGTCTTCGGCCTGCACGCCGGCTGGATCGTCGACCGGGTCGACCGCCGGACACTGCTGAGCGGCGTCAACCTGCTCCGCGCGCTGATCCTGGCCGGTCTCACCTTCGGTCACTGCACCGGCACCCTGTCGTTGCCGCTGCTCCTCGCCGGGGCGCTGCTGCTCGGTGTGGCCGAGACGCTGATCGACACCGCGCTGACCTCGACCATCCCCATGGTCGTCGAGCCCGCCGGTCGCAACAGGGCCAACGCACGCATCGAGGCGACCATCAACGTCGCCAACCAACTCGCCGGCCCACCGCTCGCGGGCCTGCTGGCGAGCCTCACCCTCGCCCTGGCCACCGGTGCGAGCGCGGCCCTCTACGTCCTGGCCGTCGCAGGTACCGCCATGACGGCCTTGCGCCGGGCACCCGCCGAGGCCCGCACCTCAGGGGGTGGCGGCGTGGTCGCCGGCTTCCGGTACATGTGGCGGCAACCGGTGGTCCGAACGCTCACCCTCTTCACCGCCGCGATGAACATCCCCTGGACGGTCGCGACGGCCCTGCTCGTCGTGTACGCCGTCAGCCCCGGCCCGCTCGGTCTCACCCCGGCCCAGTACGGCCTGGTGCTGACGGCGATGGCCGTGGGCGGGCTGCTCGCGGCGGCGGCGGTGGAGCCGTTACGGCGCCGGTTCGGAGCGACCAGGCTGCTGATCGCCGATGCCGCCGGGACCGTTCTGCTGGTGGCGCCTGTGGCGCTGGGCGGGCCGGCGTGGACCGTGGTCGCAGGGGCAGTGGTCGCCGGGGCCGGGTCGAGCATCTGGCGCATCCTGGTGGCCACGGTCCGGCAGAACCTGTCGCCGCCGGAGCTGCTGGGGCGCGTCTACGCAGCCTCCCGGGTGCTCAGCTGGGGCGTGATCCCCGCCGGTGCGGCACTGGCCGGGGCCGCGGCGGAGCTGTGGGGTGTACGGGCGGTGTTCGTCCTGGCCACGGGTCTCGCCATCGTCGTGCTGGGCGTCTTCGTGCCGTACGCGCTCCGTACGGATCTGTCCGCGGCCGTCGATCCGGAAGCGGAGCATCAGCCCGTCCGCGCATGATCCTCTGCGGGCGCGGTCGGCTCGCCGTGAGCACCCCTGCGCCGTCGGCCCACGGCTGACACGCACCTGACGGCCCGGCCCCGACCGGGGGCGGGTCCACCGTCCAGGGGGATGACTTATGGGTGAGCGTGCGACCTCGACATGCCCCACGGCGGTTTCCTCCCTCGGGCGTCGCCTCGCCAGGATCGGCGTGTCCAGTGAGGACTTCCGCACGACCGCCGGCATGCCACCCGGCGCCGCCCCGCCCCGCTCCCGGGGCCCGCCGGGATCCCGGCACCGTCTCTACGAGAACGGTGGACTCGGAAAAGAGCATCGCTCTTTACGGGGGCCGGCGTGTGCGAGAACATCGATCTCGGACGAGGACACCGATCCGAAGGAGCCCGCATGGCGCTGTTCTACTCGGGGCCGTCCCTCGCCGTCCTGCACGACGAGTACGCCGCACGGGGCCGAATCGACCCGCGCGCTCAGCTGGTCTCCTCCTCCAGCACCGTCGTCGACGCCCCACCCGAGCGGGTCTGGGAGGTGATGGCCGACCTCGCCTCCTGGCCCTCCTGGGCATCCGGCATCGAGATCCTTCGACTGGGCGAGGTCCGCCCGGGCGCTCCGTTCCGCTGGAAGCTCGGCGGGATCACGCTCCGCTCACGCTTCGCCGTGGTCGACGCCGGGCGCGAACTCACCTGGAGCGGGGTGTTCCTGCTGTTCAAGGCGGTGGACCGGCACCTGCTCGAACCCATGGCGGGCGGGCGGACGAAGGTCACGGTCGAGGAGTCGCTGGCCGGGCCGCTCCTGCCGCTCCTCTACAGCCGGGCCCGGCTCCACGCCGGCCACGAACGCTGGCTGTCCGACCTCGCCGCCGCCTGCGCGCGAAGCGGCGGCTGAGGGGAGGCCTCGGCAGGCGCGGAGGGCGACGCACCCGGCCGCCGGGTGACCCGGCCACGGAGCGGGCGGCCGCTTCACGGTCAGACCGTGAAGCGGCCGACCAGATCACGCAGCGCGCGGCTCATCTCCGCCAGCTCCGCCGCCGCCCGGTGCGACTGCGCCACCTCCTCGGTGGTGGCGGCGGCCGCCCGCGCGACCCCGGCGATGTTGGCCGCGATCTCGTCGCTGGAGGTGGCGGCCTCGGCGACGTTGCGGTTCATCTCGTTGGTGGTGGCGGTCTGCTGCTCCACCGCGGCCGCGATGGCCGTCTGGTGGCCGTCGATCCGGCCGGTGATCGCGCCGATCCGGCTGATCGACTCGGTCACCGCCGCCGTGTCGGACTGGATGGCCTCCACCCGCCGGCCGATGTCCTCGGTCGCCTTGGCCGTCTCCTGCGCCAGGTCCTTGACCTCGCCCGCCACGACCGCGAAGCCCTTGCCGGCGTCCCCGGCGCGCGCGGCCTCGATGGTGGCGTTGAGCGCCAGCAGATTCGTCTGCTCGGCGATCGAGGTGATCGTCTTGACCACGTCGCCGATCTCCGCCGACGACGCGCCCAGCTTGGCGACGGTCTCGTTGGTCGACTCCGCCACCGCCACCGCCTCGGCCGCGACCTCGGCCGCCTCGGACGTGCTGCGGGAGATCTCCGCGATCGCCGCGCCCATCTCCTCGCTGCCCGCGGCCACGACCTCCACGTTGCGGGAGACCTCCGCGGCCGCGGAGGCCACCACACCGGACTGGGCGCCGGTCTCCTCCGCGGAGGAGGCGATGCGCTCCGACACCTGCGACAGCCGCTCCGAGGACGTCGCCAGCGCGTCGCTGTGCTCCGTCAGCGCCGCCATCGTGGTCCGCAGGGACTCGGTGGTGGCGTCCAGGGCGTCACCGAGCCGGCCCAGCTCGTCACGGCGCGCCATGCCCACCCGCACGGTCAGGTCCCCCTGGGCCAGCCGGCCCAGCGCGGCCACCACGGTGTTCAGCGGGCGCACCACCGAGCGCGTCACCCCGACGCTGAGCACGACGGCCAGCAGCAGCGCCACGGCCAGCGTGCTCCACAGCACCCACCGGCCCGTGCTCTCGACCTGCTCGACGTCCTTCTCCAGGGCCGCGATGCGCTCGCCGATGGACTGCTGCAGGGCCTCGCTGGTCGTGACGCCCACGTCCCACGCCTCTCCGGCCGCGCCCTCGTTGATGCTGGTCATCGCCTCGGCCCGGGCCGCCCGCGTGTCCTGGCGGAGCAGTTCGACGATCTTGTCGTCCTCGGCGAAGAACCGCTCCCAGGCGGGTCGCAACTCGTCGAACCGCTCCCGCTCGGCAGCCGTCATGTACTCGACGTGGGTGTCGTCCAGGGTGGCGAAGAGCGCTTTCTTCGTCTCCAGCAGACCGGCGCGGTTGTAGGAGTCGGCCGAGGTGGCCTCCGCGCCGCCGAAGGCGCCGGCGTCGGCCACCACCAGTCCCTGCCAGCTCGTCGCGTCGGCGACGTGGTAGGCGAACGTCTGGATGTCGTCCTCGAGCAGCTCCAGGCCGTCCATCCGCGCGTTGATCTCCTCCTGGCGGTTCATCCCCCACTGCCCCGCGCCCACCGCCACCGCGATCAGCAGGGACACCAGCGTGAAGGCCAGTCCCAGTCGTCTGCCCACTCTGAGGTCACCGAAGCGGGGCATGCGCGTTCTCCTTGGATTCACGACAAACTGCATGTACTTACCTGCAATCGGCCGGAATCCTCTGGAACTGAGGGACGAGGACGTGCCCGCCGGACCCGGAGCCGCGGAGGTCAGTGGCCTCCGGCGAGCTCGCCGCTCAGCGCACCGTGGATCTTCGCGCTGGGCCGGTTCAGGCCCACGATCTCCACGGTCTTGCCGCGGGCGGCGTACTTGGTCTCCACCGCGTCCAGCGCGGCCACCGAGGAGGCGTCCCAGATGTGCGCCTCGGACAGGTCGATGACCACGTGGTCGGGGTCGCCCGCGTAGTCGAACCGGTAGACCAGGTCGTTGCTGGAGGCGAAGAACAGCTCACCGGTGACGGCGTAGATGACGTGGCCGCCCTCGGGATCGACGACCGAGGTGACCTCGGCCAGGTGCGCGACCCGCCGCGCGAAGACGACCATGGCGGCGAGGGAGCCCACCACGACCCCGATGGCCAGATTGTGGGTGGCCACCACGACCGCGACGGTCGTCGCCATCACGATGGTCTCGCCGTACGGCATGCGCCGGAGCGTCGCCGGGGCGATCGAGTGCCAGTCGAAGGTGCCGACGGAGACCATGACCATCACCGCGACCAGCGCGGCCATCGGGATCTGCGAGACCCAGGGGCCGAACACCACGCACAGGACCATCAGGAAGGCACCGGCCAGGAAGGTCGACAGGCGGGTCCGGGCGCCGTTCTTCACATTGATCATCGTCTGGCCGATCATCGCGCAGCCGCCCATGCCGCCGAAGAACCCGGTGACGATGTTGGCCACGCCCTGGCCGATGGACTCGCGGGTCTTGTCGGAGTGCGTGTCGGTGATGTCGTCGACGAGCTTGGCCGTCATCAGCGACTCCATCAGCCCGACGAGGGCGAACGCCAGCGCGTAGGGCGCGATGAGCGCCAGCGTGGCCGTGGTGAACGGCACGTCCGGCAGGCCGAGGGACGGCAGCGAGGACGGCAGGACGCCCCGGTCGCCCACGGTCGGCACGGCGAGCGCGGCGCCGACCGTGATCGCGGTCAGTGCCGCGATCGAGACCAGCGGCGCCGGGACGGCCCTCGTCAGGCGGGGGAAGAGCACCAGCAGCGCCAGGCCGCCCGCCACCAGCGGGTACACCGCCCAGGGCACGTCCCGCAGCTCGGGCACCTGAGCCATGAAGATCAGGATGGCGAGGGAGTTGACGAAGCCCACCATGACGCTGCGCGGCACGAACCGCATCAGCCGGGCCACGCCCAGGGCGCCGAGCACGATCTGGATGACACCGCCGAGGATGACGGTGGCGATCAGGTAGCCGAAGCCGTGCTCGCGGGCGAGCGGCGCCACCACGAGGGCGATCGCACCGGTGGCGGCGGAGATCATCGCGGGCCGGCCGCCGACGACGGAGATCACCACGGCCATGGTGAAGGAGGCGAAGAGCCCGACGCTCGGGTCCACCCCGGCGATGATCGAGAACGAGATCGCCTCGGGGATCAGCGCGAGCGCGACCACCAGGCCGGAGAGGATCTCCGTACGGGCGACCCGCGGCGAGAGCCAGGCGGGACGGGGGAGACGCGGCCGGACGGCCGGCGTCGATGGAGTCGGCAACGGTCAACCTCAGGGGTTCCGGGCGCCTTCCGGAGGCCGGAACGCGCGGTGAAGCAGACCGGCGGGGCCGGGTGGCCGCGCCGGAGCCGCCCGCGGACGCAGCGCGGGCGAAGGTCGGTGACGGGAGTCGGCCGGTGCCGGGCGGAGAGGCCCGGGCCACCGGCTCAGGGGATCACGGCGGACAGGAGGCGGCAGGCGTGGTGGGCATGCGCGCGTCCTTCTCCCTCGGATCGTGGTCGGTGCGGGCGCACCGTCGCGCCCCGCTCGAAAGGGTCCGGGCACCGCCCGTAGCTGCAACGGGGGAATCCGCGGGGATCTTCCCGGCCGCCGGCAACTTTACCCGGTCGTTCCCGGCGGCCCGCCGCGCCCCTGTCCGGAGCCGGTGACCGTGAGCGTCTGCACCCAGGTCCCTCACCCGAGACCCGCGAGGCGCCGGACCGGTCCGACCGGAGCTTCGAGGACGGCCGGCCTTCCCCGAACGGCTTCCGTGTCAGGCCCTCCCGGATCGACCGGGAGGGCCTTCAACGGTTGAACCAAGATCTCGTAGTGGGCAGAACCAGCAGGAGGAACGCAGCGGCCGGCATGAGGATGGAGAGCCCGTCCCCGATGCCGAGGCGGAACTCAGGGTCAGTGACGACCGTCGCGACGAAGCTGCTCAGCAGGAGTCCCTCAAGCAGGACCGCGACAGTCCACATCCGCGCTCTCCGAGAGCTCCACTTCACCGCCGCCCAGCAGATCAACAAGGCGAGGACGATGCTGACGAGCGGCAGTCCGATCCCCGCCAGCCCAGGATCACCCTGCGTACCGAGCACGAAGAAGAGCAGAGACACCCCTCCGAGGAGCGTCAGCATCCCTTGGACCATCATGACGGCCTGAGCACTCCTCGCCGTGAACGGCATGCGATCGGCTTCGGGTGTTTCGACCATGGGGACTTCTCCTGCCAGAAAGCGGTCACTCATCCTGGAGCCGCAGCGCATCGCTGGTCAAGGCAGGGAACAGAGCACTGTCAGTACTCGAGAACACCGTGGGCGACCACGATGCGGCTGGAAGCGTCCGGCCGTACCCCGGTGATGCGCTCGGCCAGCCGCCGCGCCGCGGCGAGCCCGCCCTCCGAGTTGCCGCGGACCAGGCCGAGCTCGATCCGGTCGGACAGGTAGTCCGGCTGGGCGTCGTCCGCGGGATCAGGGATCAACGGGTCGAACGACAGGACCTTACGGCCGTCCGCGTAGTGGACGAAGTCCGCGACCCTGTTGACGTTGACGAAGACGCTCGCCGTGACCGTTCCGACCGACAAGGGCCGCAGAACCTCGTCCAGCGTGCCGGCGAAGCCGTTGAGCTCGCTCAGAATGGTGCCGCCTTCGGCCGGGTGGGCGCAGATGAGGCCCTCATCGATCTCGCCTTCCTCGTCGTCGCCGTCGAACACCTCGATGCCGAGACGTGCCAACGCCTCGTGCGGGGTGAGGCCACGAATGTGCGTTGCGCAGAACGCATCGTCATCAAGCCAGCTGTAGACGCTCACGGGAATCCTGCTCTCTCCGGGGCTAGATCACGTGAATCCTTGCATTCGGGCACACGCACTCGCCGCGATCCCCGCGGACTACGGAGCGCTCATTTTCCACAGGTCCCAGGCATGGCTCTCTTCGACTCACGTGAAGATCCGTACTCCGTACAGACCTGGAGTCATGCAGAAGGCCCCCGCGATGTTCGCGGGGGCCTTCTGACCTGGAGCCGCCTAAGGGAATCGAACCCTTGACCCCTTCATTACGAGTTAGATCACGACCGTCCAGGACCGTCCACGGCTGTCATCCGGGCCTGGTCGGGCGGGCTTCACGGGGTCCCTCGATCCACGGTTGTCCAGATCCGTCCGGAGCTGTTGTTAGCATCCGCGTGAGCAAGATCATTGATTGGGTGCTCGTGCGGGAGAGGCTCACGCACCTTGCCGATATCCCGCCTGCGACTCGCACCGAACGCGGCGAAGTTGCGCCGTCCCTGGGTGAGGCTCGACCCACGGTTGGCACCGCCGCGGACCTCGTCGGCGTCGTGCTCGTCCTGTCCGTCGTCCTCCCAGAAGCACACCGGGCAGATTTCGTGCATGCCCCGCTCTTCCAGCGTGAGGAAGCCACAGCATGGACACGGGTACGGCTCATCGCCCTCCGGCCGGACAACGTTTACGAACGTCACCCGCACACGGTAACGCCCATCCGCTAACGCGTAGATCCGCGCTGAACGGCTCCCTTACCCAATGCCGTTTAGATAGATCATTCGGGTCTGGTGGTGCGGAGGTCGAGCAGGAACTGGACGGTGGGTGGCCCGGCGTGACGAGTGCCCCTGTCGCTGGGGCGTCGTTCGCGGTAGCTGCTGCGCCGGGTGCGCTTGACGGAGCGGGGGTAGGTCCGGTGGCGGCGTTCGGGATTGCGGTTGCGGGGTCGCCCGACCTGGTGGACGGTGCGGGCCCAGAGATCATGTGAGGGTTCAGGGGGAAAAGGCCGCTCGGTCGGTGACCGAGCGGCGCACGATCCGGATCGTGGCCAGGAACGTGATCCGGTCCGGATCGACCCCGGCCGCGGTGGCTGCGGTGCAGATCAGGGTGGCCAGCGCCCAGTGGGTGAGGAGGTAGGCCCAGATCTCCTGGCGGACCAGATCCGGGGTCCGCGACCGCAGGACCCTGCCGGGACCGCGCAGGTGGATCTTCAGTTGAGCGAATCCGGTTTCCGCCTCCCAGCGCTCCTGGTAGCAGGCGGCGAGCTGCTGCGCGCTCGCCTCCGCAGGATCGAGGATGGTGGTGATGAGCCGGATGTGCTCACCCTTGCGGTCGGGCACCGTGTAGTCGACCACCTCCCGCGATCGCCGCAAGGTCCGGATCCGGTTCACGGCCACGGCGGGCATCGTCTCGCAGCCGATCCTTCTGCGATCGGCGCAGCTTGGCAGGCTTGGTGATGACGGCGAGCCAGGACCCGTCGTCCAGGTCTTCCAGCCAGTGCGGGTGCAGGCCGGCCTGGACACGCCACAGGAGCTGCGCGCCGGTCGAAGCGGCGTATTGCCAGGCGCGGAAGCTGTAGAAGCCGCGGTCGGCGGTCAGCGGCATCTCGGGCGCGTATCCGCCCGTACAACGAGTAGGCGAGGGTCTGCTCACCGCCGGCAGCCCGAGGTGTCCGCCGCGACGATCGCGTGCGAGGCACACTCGCTGATCGTCACCACTCTGGCCTGCGGGTACACCGTCTCGTACCCGCCCGCGCTGTCGTTGGGGAACTCCGCCAGGTTCGCCGCCGTGTCCGGCAGATCGAGGATGAACCCGTCGATCGCCATCAACCGCCACCGCCCCAGCCACGCCCCTGAGGTCGCCTCCGTCGCGGCCGGACGGGCGAGGCGCTCGAACACCTCCCGAACGACCCCGGCCCCCAACCGCTGCCGGGCCTGGGTGACCGCGCCACGCGTCGGCGGCTCCCACCGCACTCCCGGCACCGCCGCGAACCGCCGGAACGCCTCCGGCGACGGATCGGTGAGCCGTCCGAACAGGTACGACGCTCCATCGGGGTCGCTTGCGCCGTCCGGGTAGTCGATCTCTCCCACCCGCCAGCGGTCGTCGCCGGTCTCGCGCCACAGGCAGGCGGTCACGACCGGCATGCCGTCCTCGTCGCAGAACGCGGGCTCGGTCACGCAGTGGCGGAAGACCTCGGGGACCGAGTCGAGCATCCCCGGCCACGGCCCGTCGTTGCCGTACGGGCTCATCACCGGCTCGTGGGCGAAGCCGCGGATGTAGGCACCCGCCGCCGAGAAGACGATGGAGTACTCGTCTCCGGAGCCGTTGCGCATGGAGGCCATCTCCTCCCCGGGACCCCAGGCCGCGTCGAAGGAGTGGTAGCGGCTCTCCCAGTCCGGGGTGAGGATGGCCTCCAGCACCGCCATGGACCGGCACAGGTCGCGGAGCACCGGGACATCGGGCAGCAGTCGGGCCACGTCGTGAGCGGTCATGCGCCTCATCCAACCGGATGCCGGTGACATCCTCCCGGCGCGTCCTCTTCTGGGCATAGGGGATTACCAGCACTTCAGCAAGGGCGGCGGCTGAGACCCGGGCCGGCGTCCGGCGGATCCGGTACCGGCCCGCCGCGTGGAAGGCGGCCGGAGACCGCGGCGGAGCCGTTCCCCGGGCGGCCCCTTCCCGCCGGCGGCGGCGTATCCCGGTGCTCCGCACCGTCCTGGCCGTGCACCCCTGCGTACCATCCCTCCATGATCGAGGCGATCGCGGTTCTTGCGGTGGTACTGAGCGTCCCCGTGGCACTCGCGTGCGGCGCGGTGCCCTTCGCGAGGCACTCGGCCCCCCGCAGCCGGTACGGCCTCGTGCGCGGACGCCACCTGGTCACAGGGGCGACCCTGGCCGTGACCGGCATCGCGGTGCTGGCGTTCATCGCGTGGTACACGCACGAAGACCAGCACTACGACGACTTCGGATCGGCGATGCTCGTCCTGCTGGGCATGCTCTGCGGAGCGCTGCTGGTCTTCGGGCTGGGGCCCTTCGTCCCCTGGACGCTGGGAGTCCTCGGCCGGAACGCCGCACGACTGCCGCCGGCGTTCCGGCCGGCGGCCCGCCACCTGGCCGGCGGATCCGCCTGGACCTCCCCCGCGGTGGCGCTGACGATGACCGCGACCGCCGCCGCGGTCGCGGTGACGACCGTCATGTTCGCCGAGACCGCGCAGGGCAGGGCGCACTATCAGCCTCGGGCCTGGCCCGGCGCGCTCATCGTCGAGGGATTCTCCGCGGAGCAGGCGGCCGCCGTGCGGGCGGCCCTCCGGCACGAACTGCCCGACGTGCCCGTCGCGCAGGACAGCGGCGGGGCCGGCTCCCCCAGCGTGGAGTCCTCCGAGGGCCTCGTCTGGACGAACCCCTGCATCGGCGACCGGGCACTGCTCCACTACCTCACCGGGGATCCGTCGGTCCCCTACGACGAGGGGACGGCCGTGGTGGTCAGCGCGGACGAAGAGGAGACCGGCTCGGTCCTGCTCCGGTACCACCTCCCCGGCGACTCGCCGCCCGTCGAGAAGACCATCCCGGCGATCACCGTCAGGCCCGCCGACCCTCGCATGGAGGCGGTCTTCGTCCCGGCGAAGGTCGTGCAGGACTCCGGCCGCCGCCTGGAACCGGAGCGGCTGATCACCGACCCCTCCCTCCACCGGACCACGGCGGACGAGCAGGAACGGCTCGACCGCCGGTTGGGGGAGACCGCCACCACCTACGTCGAGCGGGGATTCCAGGCTCCGACCGACTGGTGGTACGTCGTCGCGGGCCTGCTCCTCATCGCCCTCACCGGCGCGCTGGCCGCGACCCGCGCCGCCGGATCGGAGCGCGTCCTGCTGCGGGTCAGCGGCCGCTCGGCCGCGCCCTCGCGGACCCTGCGCTTCCTGGTCGCCTGCCGGGCGGCCGCCGGCACGGCCTGCGGAACGGTTCTGGGCGCGGTCGCCGGATGCGTCATCGGCCTGCTCCTGGCGTGGCCCCTGACCGCCCCGATCGACTGGGATCCGCCCCCTCGGGTGCCCTTCGACACCCCGTGGGAGCTGATCGCCGCCCTGGTCGTCGGGCTCCCCGTGCTCGCCGCGGCGATCGCGGCCCTCACCTCCCCCGGGCAGGTCGTCCGGAAAGCGCGGAAGACCGCGCGGATCACCCCTGGGTGATCCCGGCTCCGCCCGCCGGACCCGGCGATGACCGGTTGCCGCAGGACGGCGAGGTCTCCCCGGAGAGCCGGCCCGGGGCCGCGCCGCACAGGGGACACCGGGCCATTTCGATCACCTCCGAAATAACGCGGGCTCCGCCGTGGTTGTCGCACAGCGTGCACCGACGTACGGCGGGGCGAGCGGTCCCGCGGCCGGTGCGCGTCCCGTCCTCCCAGTGAAAGGCCGCCTCCCATGGCTCTTCCCCTCTCCATCCTCGACCTGGCGCACATCGGCGACGGAGAGACGGCGGGCGACAGCTTCCGTGCGAGCGTGGCCCTGGCCCGGCGCGCCGAAGAGCTCGGCTACCTGCGGGTCTGGTACGCCGAGCACCACAACATGAGCACCATCGCCTCCTCTGCGACCAGCGTGCTCATCGCGCACGTCGCCGCCCACACCCGCACGATCCGCCTGGGCGCCGGCGGCGTCATGCTCCCCAACCACTCCCCGCTGACCATCGCCGAGCAGTTCGGGACCCTCGAGACGCTGCACCCGGGCCGCATCGACCTGGGCCTCGGCCGGGCGCCGGGCAGCGACCAGCAGACCATGCGGGCCCTGCGGCGCACGCCCGCCTCCGCGGACTCCTTCCCCGAGGACGTGCTGGAGCTGCAGGGCTACCTGACCGGGCAGTCCCGCATCCCGGGCGTCGACGCGACGCCGGGCAAGGGCACGGACGTGCCGCTGTACATCCTCGGCTCCTCCCTGTTCGGCGCCAAGCTCGCCGCCGCGCTCGGGCTCCCGTACGCCTTCGCCTCCCACTTCGCGCCGGACGCGCTGGAGGAGGCCGTCTCCCTCTACCGCCGGGAGTTCAGGCCCTCCGCGCAGCTCGACCGGCCGTACGTCATCGCCGGCGTCAACGTCATCGCGGCGGACACCGTGGACGAGGCGCAGGAGCAGTTCCTGGACGCCAAGCGCAAGCGGGTGAGCCTGCTGCTCGGCAGGGGGCGGACGTTCACGCCGGAGGAGGCCGACATGATCCTCGAGTCCCCGGCCGGGCGGCAGCTGCTGAACATGGCCCGCTACTCCGCCGTCGGCACCCCGGCCGAGGTGGAGGACTACCTGAAGCGGTTCGCCGAGCACGCCCAGGCCGACGAGCTGATCGTCGTCTCCATGGCCCCCGGCCGACAGGCATGGATGCGCTCGATCGAACTGCTGGCGGACGCCCACGGGCTGGTCGCCGCCTGACACGCGAGGCCGTCCCCGGGGATGCGGCCGGAGGTGATGCATCATGGACGCTATGACGGTCGGTGACGGGGACGGCTGGGCCCGGTGCGACCGCGGGCACCGGCACTGGGGCGTCCACGGCGCGTCCGGCCTGCTCGCCGTGCACCACGACTCCGCGGGCACGCCCCACGTCCTGATGCAGAAGCGTTCCCTGTGGAGCCACCACGGCGGCACCTGGGGCCTGCCCGGCGGCGCCCGTGACAGCCACGAGGACGCCGTCGCCGGCGCGCTCCGCGAGGCCCGCGAGGAGGCCTCCCTGCACGGTGACGGCCTGCGCGTCCAGGGCGTCTACCTCGACGACCACGGCGGCTGGACCTTCGAGACGGTGATCGCCGAGGCCGAGGGGCTGCTGCCCGCGGTCCCCGGCAACAGCGAGAGCGCGGACCTGCGCTGGCTGCCCGCCGAGGAGGTCGCCTCCCGCGACCTGCATCCCGGCTTCGCCGAGACCTGGCCCGCGCTCCGGCCTGCGCTCGCCCCCCTGGTGCTCGTCCTCGACGCCGCCAACATCGTCGGGGCCCGGGCCGAGCACGGCTGGTGGAAGGACCGGGCCGGGGCCGCCGCCAAACTCCTGGCCGAGGTCTCCGCCCTCGCCGGGCACGGCCTGCGCACCGTTCCCGAGCAGCTGCCCGCCCTCGCCCGCTGGTTCCCCCGCGTCGTCGCGGTCGTCGAGGGCGCCGCCCGCGAGGCGGCCGCACCGCCCGGTGTCACCGTCCTGGCCGCCCCGGGCAGCGGGGACGACGCCATCGTGCGGGCCGTGCGGGAGACGGCGCCCTGGGAGCGCGTCCTCGTCGTCACCGCCGACCGCGCCCTGCGGGAGCGCGTCACCGCCCTCGGCGCCGCCGTCACCGGGCCGAGGTGGCTGCTCTCCCAGCTCTGACCGCCCTCCGGGCATCGGCCCCGGGGTCCTGAGCTTCCGGCCCCCGGGACCCCTGAGCTCCCAGGCTCCGGCAGACCCCGGCAGACCCCGGGGGTTCCCGGGGTTCGGAGCCCGGGAGTCCCGGCAGGAATGTTCCACGTGGAACATCGGCGGAATCTGGCACGATGGGGATCATGTCCCGTATCCACACCGGCCCGCGGCAGTGGACCGACGAGGACGACTCCCTCCCCCCGGACTCCTGGGGCCGCGCCCCCTCCGTCCGGCGCGCCCTCCCCTGGGGGTTCGTGCTCGTCGTCGCCCTGCTCGTCGTGGGGCGGTTCGCACTCGCGCCGCACCTGGCCTCTCCGGCGCTGCAGACCTGGGCCACGATCTTCGTGGCGATCTGCGTGCAGGCGCTGCCGTTCCTGGTCTTCGGGGTCGCCCTGTCCGCCGCGATCACCGCGTTCGTCCCGGCCTCGTTCTGGACCAGGGCGCTGCCCCGGCGCCCGGCGGCGGCCGTACCCGTCGCGGGCATGGCGGGCGCGGTGCTGCCCGGGTGCGAGTGCGCGTCCGTCCCGGTCGCCTCGGGGCTGATGGCCCGGGGCGTGACCCCGGCGGCGGCGCTGGCCTTCCTGCTCGCCTCGCCCGCGATCAACCCGATCGTGCTGGTCGCGACCGCCGTCGCCTTCCCCGGCCAGCCGCTGATGGTCGCGGCCAGGTTCGGCGCGTCGCTGGTGGTGGCGGTGCTGGTCGGCTGGCTGTGGCTCCGGTTCGGCCGGAGCGACTGGCTGCGGATCCCGTCCCGCCCGCACGGCGAGGGGTCGAAGCTCGCCGTCTTCGGCGACGCCATGCGGCACGACCTGCTGCACGCCGGCGGGTTCCTCATCGTCGGCGGCCTGGCCGCCGCCACGCTCAACGTGCTGGTCCCCCGCGAGTGGCTGACCGCGGTGGCGCAGGTCCCGTGGCTGGCCGTGCTGGTCATGGCCCTGCTGGCCGTGCTGCTGTCGATCTGCTCGGAGGCCGACGCGTTCGTGGCCGCCTCGATGACCGCGTTCTCGCCGACCGCGAAGCTCGCGTTCCTGGTGGTCGGGCCGATGGTCGACCTCAAGCTGATCGCGTTGCAGGTCGGCACGTTCGGCCGCGCGTTCGCGGCCAGGTTCGTCCCCCTGACCTTCGTGCTCGCCGTGGCGGTGAGCGCCCTGTCCGGATGGCTGCTGCTGTGAACCGTCTGAGCCAGAACCTGATCCTGGTCCTGCTGGGTGGCGCCGTGCTGCGGATCTCGGCGTTCTCCACGACCTACCTGAACTACGTCAAACCCGGTTTCCGGCCGTTCCTGATCGGTGCCGGGGCGGTGCTGCTGGTCCTCGGCCTCACCGGCCTGGTGCAGGCGTGGCGGGCGAAGGAGGGAGCCGGGGACGGGCACGCGCCCGCAGGCGGCCCTCCCGCGGGCGGGAACGGGCACGACGACCCCGCTGGGGACGGCGGCGGTCGCGGGCAGGGCCACGGGCACGGGCACGGGCACGGCGGCCCGCGGATCGCCTGGCTGATGTGCCTGCCGGTGTTCGCTATCTTCCTGATCGCGCCGCCCGCCCTGGGCTCGTTCGCCGCGGCCCGCTCCGACGACCCGCCCCCGCGCCGCTCCCAGGCGCTGACCGCCTTCACGCCGCTGGACGGCAAGGGCCCGGTGGACATGAAGATCAGTGAGTTCATCGCGCGGGCCTGGGACGACGAGAAGAAGTCGCTGACCGGCCGCACGGTGCGGCTGACCGGCTTCGCCGTCCCGTCCAGGAAGCCGGGCCGGTGGTACCTGACGCGCATGCAGCTGGCCTGCTGCGCCGCCGACGCCTTCCCGCTGAAGGTCCTGGTCAAGGGGGTCGAAGCGCCTCCCGCGGACACCTGGGTCGAGGTGACCGGCACCTGGATCCCGCCGACGTTCGAGAAGATGCCCAACGGTGCCGTCCACCCGGAGCTGTCCGCCACGGGGCTGGTGGAGATCGACGCGCCCGCCGAGCCGTACGAGGACTGAGGGCGCGCGTGGATCCCGGACCGGCACGGGCCGCCCGCCTCCCCCGGCGGCGCGGCGGTGGTCGCCCGGGACGGCCGCAGGAACCGGACCGCCGCGGCCCCCGGGACGAGGACCGGCCTCCGGCGCGCCCGTCCTCCGTGGCCGCGGGGAGGGGGCCGGCGTTACGATCACCTGAATCCGTTCCCACCGGCTCCGGAGACCGAAGTGGGCTACCCGCCGCAGTACGGCCCGCCGCCCAGGGGCGAGACGGGCCGCGGCCTGGCCGTGATCGCCCTCATGGTCGCCGGCCTGCTCATCGGGACGGTCGTCGCCGTGTCCATGGTCCTGGACCCGCCGGCGCAGAGCTCCCCGCCCTCCGCGACGGCCACCGCGGACGCCCCGGACCCCGCGGAGTCGGAGGAGGCGGTACGGCAGGCCGCCCAGGCCGCGTTCGACGCCTACGCGAACGGGAGGTCCGGCGAGTTCTGGGACCGGTGGAGCAGCGGGGCCCGGGCGGTGATCGACCGCGAGGAGTACGTGCGCCTGTTCCGGCTCTGCCCGCAACTCGTCCCCGGCGCGCTGTTCGACATCGGTGACATCGTGATCACCGGGGACACCGCCCTGGTGACCGCGGGCCGGACCACCGACCCGACCCCCTACGACTACGACTTCGTCCGGGAGGACGGTTCGTGGCGGTACGTCCCGCCCCCGGAGGAGCAGGAGGAGTACCGGTCCAAAGGCGTCGACCAGATCGCCGCGGAGCGCCAGGCCGCAGGCACCTGCGGCGCGGCCGCGCCCGTCCCCGCCCCGACCGGCCCACTCCCGCCCGGCTGACCCCGCCCCACCGGATCCCTGCCCGCCGGGCTCATCCCGCCGGATCCGCTTCCGCCCGGCCTGTCCGGCCCGCCTCTTCCCCGTGGGCCCCTCTCGCCCCACCCGGATCGCCCGCCCCGCCGCCGTGCTCCGATCCCCGCGCGGAGGCGGGGCCGCGCCGCAAAGGGCTGCCGCACCGGGGCGTTCACGGCTACTGTCGGGTGCATGGCCTTCCCCCTGCCGTCACGGCGTGATGACGACAAGCCGGGCACGGCGCGGCCCGGCGGGAGCAACGGCGCGGAGGAGCCCGGGGTCCCGGTCTGGCTGGCCCACCGCCAGCCCCGCAGGGACGACCCGGAGCACGACGGCTCGGCGACCTCCGTCACCATCGAGCTGGACCGGGCCGACTACGAGGCGCTGACCCGCAAGGCCCGGGCGGACGGCAAGCGCGTCGCCGACGTCGTCCGCGCGGCCGTGCAGCGGGAGATCGGCAACAAGCCGCACGTCATCGCCCTGATCCACCGCTGGGACCTGAACCGCGAGGACCTCGACTCCGCGGCCGACGCGCTCGGCGTCGCCCGCCTGTCCGACGAGGAGTGGGGCCAGATCAGTGCGCACCGCAACCGTAGGATCTGAGACATGCTTCCCGGCCGGGTCCTCGACGTCAGCGCGCTGATCGACATCGCCGTCGCCAAGACCAAGTACGCGCGGGCCGTCACGGCGACCTGCCTCAGCAGCGGCGGCGGCATCTGCGTCCCGGCCACCGCCCTGGCCGCCGTCTACTCCATCGCCCCGCTCTCCACCCAGGTGGAGCTGTTCGAGCTGATCTCGACCCCCGGGGTGACGGTCGACGACTTCACCGCCGGCAAGGTCGGCGACATCGCGGAGATCCTCGACGGCTCGCGGGACGTCACCGCGGGCCACGTCATCTGGTGCGCCCGGCACACCCGGTGGCCGGTCCTGACCGACCGGGGCGAGCAGCTCGCGGCCTACGACCCGCACATCACGATCGACGCCCTGCCGTAGAGCCGGGACCGTGCCCGGGCCGGGGCGGACGGGATCGGCGGCGGGTCGCCCCCTGCGCCCGGTACGCCCGGGGAGTCCGGCGGGCGGGCGGAAGGCCCGTCATCCCATCCCGGTCAGCCGGCCGAGTACGCCGGATTCGAGGACGATGAGCGCGCCGATCACGATGAAGACGGCGGGCACGAACCAGTGCCCGGACCGCTCGACGGCGGCGACGACCTTCCGGTGCGAGCCGAGCCACGATCCGGCGGCGCACCACAGTCCGGTCAGGACGGCGAAGACCGCGACGGTGACGAGGCCGGAGGCGAGGCCGATGGTCCGGAACACCGGCGTGTAGACGGAGATGTTGTCCGCGCCGTTGGCGACGGTGACCCCCGCCACCGAGAGCACGCCGGTGGCGACCACCGGGGAGGAGTCCTCCCCTGCCCGGGTGGCGCGGACGGCTCCGGCCAGGCTCCACAACCCGAGCCCGAGCGGGAGCAGGCCGAGCAGGCCGACCCACGCGTCGGGGACGATCGTGAGGCCGAGCGCCGCGACCGCAGAGACAGCGGCCAGTGCGGCGATGCCCGCGTACTGGCCGGCGACGATCTGCCAGGGCCGGGGCCGCCCGGCGGCGCGGGAGGTCAGGAACAGCACGGTCAGGACGACGATGTCGTCGACGTTGGTCCCGGCGAAGACGGCGGCGGCCGTACCGATCGTCCCGAGGATGCCGTCCATGGCCGACCAGCGTAGGCCACCGCTCCCCGGACCCGTCCGGTCCGGAGCCGGTGGCCTTCTACCGGGCGTCCGGCTTCACTCCGATGCGGCGCCTGCTCGACCAGCCGCTGTGAGCGCGCGCTCCCTCCCGTTCCGCCCGAAGGTGCGCCGGTAGGCGAGGGGGGCGAGGCCGACGGCGGCGTGCAGGTGCTGGCGGAGCGAGACGGCCGTGCCGAAGCTCGCCCGCCGGGCCACCTGGTCCACCGGCAGGTCGGTGGACTCCAGCAGGTGCCTGGCGTGCTCGACCCGCTGGCCGGTGAGCCAGCGGGCGGGGCTGAGGCCGGTCTCCTCGCGGAAGCGCCGGGTGAAGGTGCGCACGCTCATCCGCGCGTGCGCGGCCAGGTCGGCCAGGTCGAGCGGCTCGTCCAGATGCTCCAGCATCCACGCCCGCGTCCGCGCGGTGGTCGTGTCGGCGGGGTCGGGCAGCGGCCGCTCGACGAACTGCGCCTGCCCGCCGTCCCGCCAGGGGGCGACGACGCAGCGCCGGGCCGTCCGGTTGGCCGCCTCGCTGCCGTGGTCGCGGCGGACCACGTGCAGGCACAGGTCGATCCCGGCGGCGACCCCGGCCGAGGTGAGCAGGTCGCCGTCGTCGATGAACAGCACGTCGGGGTCGAGCCGCACCCGGGGGAAGAGCGTGCGGAAGAGCGCGGCCTGACGCCAGTGGGTGGTGGCGGGCCGGCCGTCGAGCAGCCCGGCGGCGGCCAGCACGAACGCGCCCGTGCAGATCGACATGACGCGGGCGTGCCGGGCCGCCGCGCGCAGCGCGTCGCGCAGCGGGCCGGGGACGGTCCCGTCGGTCAGCGCCGGGCCGCCGTGGATCCCGGGGACCAGGACGGTGTCGGCCGTCTCCAGCACGTCCAGGTCGTGGTCGGGCAGCACGGCGTATCCGGCCCGGGACCGTACGGCGGCGCCGCCCGGCGAGCAGGTGACCACCTCGTACAGGGGCCGGTCGGCGGGGTCCCGGGCGACCCAGAACACCTGCCCCGGCACACCGAGGTCCAGCGCGGCGAAGTCGTCGAGCACGACCACGGCCACCCGGTGGGGGCTCCCCGGCCCCTTCTCCGGTCCGGGTGCGGACGGGCGCCGCACGGACGGCTCGCCGGACGCGGCCGTGCCCGCGTGCCCGCGGCCGGACGGGTCCGGTGCGGACGGGACTCCACGCTCCATGGCCGGATTCTTTCAGATGTTGGCTTTCCGGCCAATCGTACGGCGGCGGCGCCGCCGCCATCATTGCCCCATGACCCTGACCTCCGAGCCGGTCCCCGAGCCGAGCCCCGCGCCGGCCTCCGGGACCGCCCCGGGACCCGTCCCCGCTTCAGGTCCCCCTCCCGGTTCGGGAGCCGTCGACGGGCCGCGGGCACCCCGGCTGCACCGGGCCTGGATCGTGGCGGCCGTCGCCTTCGTCGCCATCGTGGGAGCAGCCGGGTTCCGCGCCACACCGGGCGTGCTCATCACCCCGCTCCAGGAGGAGTTCGGCTGGCCCCGGGGGACGATCTCGTTCGCCGTCTCGGTCAACCTCATGCTGTACGGCCTGACCGCCCCGTTCGCCGCCGCCCTCATGGACCGGTTCGGCATGCGGCGCGTGGTGACCCTCGCGCTGCTGCTGGTCGCGGCGGGCAGCGGGGTCACCGTCCTGATGACCGCGAGCTGGCACCTGGTGCTCTGCTGGGGCGTGCTGGTCGGGCTCGGCACCGGTTCGATGGCGCTGGTGTTCGGCGCCACGGTCGCGGACCGGTGGTTCGTCCGGCACCGCGGGCTGGTCGTCGGCGTGCTGACCGCGGGCGGCGCCACCGGTCAGCTGGTCTTCCTGCCGGTGCTGGCGCACCTGGCCCAGGGGCCGGGCTGGCGGGTCGCCTCGCTGACCGTGGCCGGGGCCGCCCTCGCCGTGGCGCCCCTGGTCTGGTTCCTGCTCCGCGACCGCCCCGAGGAGGTCGGTCTCGCCCCGCTCGGCGCCCCCGTCCCCGCCGCGGGCCGTACGGTCACCCGCCCGGGCGGCGGGCCGGGACCGGACGCCACCGGATCGGCGAAGACCCCCGCACCCGGCCCGGACGGTGCGGGCCGGCCGGCGGGCGGCGCGGCGGCACGGGCGCTGCTGGTGCTGCGGGACGCCCTGCGGACCAGGCCGTTCTGGCTGCTCGCGGGCGGGTTCGCCATCTGCGGCATGAGCACCAACGGGCTGGTCGGCACCCACTTCGTGCCCGCCGCCCACGACCACGGCATGCCGCAGACGACCGCCGCCGGTCTGCTCGCCCTGGTCGGGATCTTCGACATCGCCGGGACCGTGGCCTCCGGCTGGCTCAGCGACCGGGCCGACTCGCGGATCCTGCTCTGCGTCTACTACGCGCTGCGCGGCCTGTCGCTGCTGGTGCTGCCGCACCTGTTCGCCGCGACCGCCGAGCCCAGCATGCTGGTCTTCATCATCTTCTACGGGCTGGACTGGGTGGCGACCGTACCGCCCACCGTGGCGCTCTGCCGCCAGATCTACGGCCCCGACGGAGGGGTGGTGTTCGGCTGGGTGTTCGCCTCCCACCAGGTCGGCGCGGCCGTCGCCGCCCTCGGCGCCGGTCTCGTCCGCGACCACGCCGGCGACTACGACCTCGCCTGGTACGGCGCCGGGGCGCTCTGCCTGATCGCGGCGGTGATGTCGATCGCCATCACCCGGCGCCCGCCCCGCTGACGACCGGCCCCGGAGGGGGCCGTACGGCCGGCGGGCGCGCAAGTGCCCGGGAGACCCCGCCGCACACGTGATCCACCGCCTAGACTGCCGATCATGATGTCGAATGCCGGGAGGGTCCTGAGCCGTCGCGAGCTCAACCGGGCGTTCCTGGAGCGGCAGCTCCTGAGCGAGCGGGTGGAGTCCGGCGTGGAGGACGTCCTGCGCCACCTGGTCGGCCTGCAGGCGCAGCAGCCGGCGCCGCCGTACTTCGGGCTCTGGTCGCGGGTGAAGGGCTTCGAGCCGGACGACCTGGCCCGGCTGGTCCTGGACCGCCGGGTGGTCCGGGCCAACCTCATGAGGTGCACCGTCCACCTCGTGACCGCCGACGACTGCCTGGCCCTGCGGCGGGTGACGGCGCCGGTGATCGAGCGCGGGCTCCGCGCGAACCCGGACCGCGTCGCGGAGCTGGAGAAGATCCCCGATCTGGCGGAGTTCGCGGAGGCGGCCCGGGAGCTGCTCGCCGAGCCGCGCGGCATCAAGGAGCTGGGCGAGCTGCTCGCTCCGCGGTGGCCGCGGTGCGAGCCCGCGGAGCTCGCCCGCATCGCCCAGTACGTCGTGCCCTCGCTGCAGACGCCGCCCCGGGGCCTGTGGGGCAGGAGCAGCCGGCCCGCCTGGGCCGCCATCGAGAGCTGGCTCGGCCGTCCGATCCCCGCCGAGGCGGACCCCGGCCCGCTGCTGCTCCGCTACCTGGCGGCCTTCGGGCCCGCGACCGTCGCCGACATGCAGCAGTGGTCGGGCCTGAACGGTCTGGCCGAGGTCTGCGCCCGGCTGGAGCTGCGCACGTTCCGCGACGAGCGGGGCCGTACGCTCCTCGACCTGCCGGACGCCCCGCTGCCCGGCCCGGACGCACCCGCCCCGGTCCGGTTCCTGGCGGAGTACGACAACGCGATCCTGTCGCACGCCGACCGCTCCCGGATCATCGACAGGAGCCTGCTGGGCGGGGTCGTCACGAAGAACGGCATCGTCCGGGGCACGGTCCTGGTCGACGGTTTCGTCCGGGCGACATGGAAGATCGAACGGCCGGGCACGGTGGCCGTCACCCCGTTCGCGAAGCTGTCCGGCGCCGATGCCGCGGCCGTGGAGGAGGAGGGCCTGCGCCTGCTCGCCTTCGCCGCGCCCGCGGCGCAGGCCCATGACGTCCGCATCGGCCCGGTGGCGGACTGAGCCGGGAGGCGGCCGGGGGCTGTTGGACATGATCCTGTTTCCGGCGGCCCAGGCCTCACCGGGGAGACCGCGCGGACGTCGTTCGGGATCAGGGCATCGCCCTCGCCGCTCAGCGGCCGTGCCGTCCGGGCCGTGCCGCTCCCGTGCGGGTGACGCCGTCTGCACACCGCGCGACGGCGCCGGGGCCACCCGGGCCGCTGGGCTCGCGCCCGCAGAACGGGTGCCGGCCGGGCCGTCCGCTGTCATGCGTGACATTGCTGTGAGTTGAGTGAAGAGTGTGAGTGCTGTTAGCTTCGTCCGGTGGACGACAGGCGTGCACGGGCGGAGGCGATCGAGGACTTCGCGGAGGTCCTGCGCGAACTGCGCCGGTCGGCCGGCAATCCACCTTTCCGGGAGATGTCCGGCCGCTCGGGGGCGATCTCCCACACGACGCTGCACGAAGCCACGAAAGGCAACCGGCTCCCGAGCTGGGAGACCACCGTCGAGTTCGCCAGGGCGTGCGGCGCGGACCCGGCCGCCTACCGCGAACGCTGGGAGAAGGCCAACCAGACGGTCAAGGGCGCCGGCATCGGAGATCCTCCGGCCCCCGCGGACGCCTCCGTGGATCATCCGCCCGGTGCGGTCGCGGCCTCCCCCGCAGGCGCCGCGGAACCCCGCGCCACGCACACCGCCGTGACGCCGCAGGCGTCCGGACCGGCTGCCGAGGCCCCGGCCCCCGTGGCCGTGCCGCGCACCGGCGGGAGCACGGGCGGCATCCGGCCGGTCCTGCCCGCGCCGGAAGGACGAGGGCGGTTCCGGCGGACTCTCCCGACCGTGCTCACCGCGGTCGCGGTCGGCGTGGGCGCGGCGGTCCTCATCGTGACCGTCGCCGACCGCGTATCCGGGCCCGCCGAACCCGGCCCGAGCCTGTCCGGCGGGTCACCGCCGCCCCCGGCCGACTGCCCGGTGCGGCAGGCCAACCCGGCGTGGGCCCCGCCCGCGCACGAGGGCGACGCGGCCGAGTTCGTCGCGGACGTCACGCTGCCCGACTGCACGCGCGTCGGCGCGGGCGGGACCGTGCCGAAGGTGTGGCGGCTCAAGAACGCCGGGACCGTGCCCTGGAAGGGATACTCACTGCGCCGCCTCGACCCCCCGCAGCAAACCGGCCGGTGCCGGACCGCCTCCGCCGTACCGATCGAGGAGACGCGCCCCGGCGAGACGGTCGACATCCGGGTCGACGTCACCACACCGCGGGAACCGGGCCTGTGCTACGTGCGGTTCAAGATGATGGACGCCGCGGGAAGGATCGCGTTCCCCGGAAACCGGCCGATCAACTTCCAGATCATCGTCGGCGAACCCTGATCCCCCGCCGTGCCGTGCACGGCGGGGGAACCAGGGCCGGGCGCTGCGCGGGGGCTCAGGACTTGATGGCGATCCCCCTGTAGTAGGCCCTGAGGATCCTGGAGTGGCTCCAGCCGGCCTTCGCCTTGTCGCGGGAGCCCGTCTGCGACATCCAGTCCCCGTTGACCCACATGCCGCACGCCGTCGTCGTCGCGCAGTACTGGGCCTGGAAGATCTTCCCGTTGCGGGTCAGCCGGGTGCGCCACGTCGCGTCCACCGCGGCGTTCGTCGCCGCCGTCGCGGAGCCGGGCTTGTACACCTGGCTGAACGTGTGGTCGTAGACGTCGAAGCACCGGCCGTCCGACGTCTTGCGCGTCGAGTGCAGCGCCCAGTACCAGCCGTAGTTCTTGACGGCGACCGCCCCCGCCCGGAGGGACTCCCTCGGCCAGTGCGACCGCCACTCGTTGGGCAGGACGTTCTTGACGTAGGTCTTGAAGTCCACCCGCTCCACCTGGTCGATGGACTTTCTGTACACGAGGATCGTCGTGGGCGGCCTGCTGTGCGTGCCGTCGGTCTTGCACGCGGTCGGCGACGGCGACGTCGAGCTCAGGAACCGGTGCGAGGCGTTCTGGTTCTTGAGGGCCGGCTTGAGGTTGCCCCTGGCGCCGGGCTTGAAGTCCTGGTAGACGCTGCCGCCGAAGTTGCTGTTGAAGTAGACCCGGACGGTCTTGCCGCTGCGGTTCCAGACGGAGGCGGCGGAGTTCTTGATGCACTTGCCCTTGCCGTTGCCGGGACCCTTGAAGTCGTAGCAGGTGGGCTGCTGGGTCGCGTAGTTGGCGACGGACCCGGTGAAGTCGGAGACCGACCCCTTGTTGTTGCTGTTGAAGTAGTAGCAGAACTCACCGCTCTGGCACACGCCGTCCCGGCCGGCCGCCGAGGCCGGCGGAGCGGTGGTGAGCACCGCTCCGCCGAGCGCCAGCGCGGCGGCCGCCGCGGCGAGTCGCGAGATCGGCCGTGTGATTCGGGGAGACACGATCACCTTCATCTTCGTCGGAGGCCGCGGTGCGCTATCGGAGGTTGTAGCCCTGGGAGGCCCAGAACGAGGCCGGGTTCGGGTTGCTCAGGACCGGGTCGCCGACGCTCTTGGAGGCGAACTTCTGCCGTCCGGGCCGCACCTCCACGTGGGTGTGCGCGGCCCCGCTGGACCCCACCCCGCGCCACGCCTCGTCGGCGATGACCTGGCCGCGCTTGACCATCTGCCCCACGCGCAGGGAGGACCGCGGAGCGGTGTGCAGGTAGATCACCGTCTTGTTCGACGCGGCGTTGTACACGGAGATCGTGGAGAGCCCTCCGCTGCCGTTGCGCCCGCGCGCGACGTGGATGACCTCACCGCTCACCAGGTTGTGGACGTCCGCGCCCACACCGCGGACGAAGTCGATGCCCTCGTGCCGGCCGGGGGTGTTGGTGTAGCCGTCGAAGCCGCAGCTGATCTGGCCGCTCGCCCTGTACAGCCCGTACGTGATGTTGACGCGCGACGGCGACGACGGCGGCGCCGACGACGGGCTGAACTGGTGCGAGGCGTTCTGGTTCTTGAGGGCCGGCTTGAGGTTGCCCCTGGCGCCGGGCTTGAAGTCCTGGTAGACGCTGCCGCCGAAGTTGCTGTTGAAGTAGACCCGGACGGTCTTGCCGCTGCGGTTCCAGACGGAGGCGGCGGAGTTCTTGATGCACTTGCCCTTGCCGTTGCCGGGACCCTTGAAGTCGTAGCAGGTGGGCTGCTGGGTCGCGTAGTTGGCGACGGACCCGGTGAAGTCGGAGACCGACCCCTTGTTGTTGCTGTTGAAGTAGTAGCAGAACTCACCGGCCTCGCACACGCCGTTGCGGCCGGCCGCCGAGGCGGGCGAGGCCGGGGCGAGCACCGCTCCGCCGAGCGCCAGCGCGGCGGCCGCCGCGGCGAAGATCCTGTCAAACGTTCCCATGGTGTTCTCCTTCTAATCGGTACGGCTTATCGGCACGGCCTGGGATCCGGATGGTCGGTATCACCTGGCATGGCCGGGTTTCGAATGGTCAGCGGCGCCGGTACTCCTCCCAGGTGCGGATGGGCACCTTCGGGCCGTCGTCCGGGCCGCGGCCGGCGAGCCCGTTCAGACCGAGGTAGTAGTCGCCGACCTGGTGCTGGGACTGGCTGGAGAGGTCGGTGTCGCTGATGGCGACGGCGTGGATGTGCCACGGCCAGTCGGCTTGCTCGGGGGTGCGCACCCATGCCGCGAAGCCGACACGTCGCAACGCGCGGACGGCCGCGCTGCGGGCGGCGGAACTCATCTTCTCGACCGAGATGTCGAGGGCGCCGCCGCCGTCGTGGGTGCCCGCGGACGTGGGGTCGCCCCCGGGGTTGTACGACCCCTGCAGCACCACGAGGTCGCGGCCGAGCAGCCGCTCCGCCTCGGCCAGCATGCTCCGCGTGCGGGTGTTGACGGTGACGCCGTCGATGGACACCCGGGCCCCCGGGGCGATGGCGCGGGTGACCCTGAAACGGCCGGCGCCGAGCTTGGTGAGCGATGTCTTGCCCGGCAGGCCGTTGGCGGCGAGCCTGGTGTAGCCGAGCGACTTCTGGAACTTCGCATAGGCGGTGACGGTCGTGCTGCCGAAGTAACCGTCGACCCATTTCGCGTCGAGAAGCCTCCGGTCACGCAGCGCCCGTTCGACGAGGAGCACGCTGGCCTTGGCACCAGGGGTCAGCGTCTTGTCAGACCTCCGCGGATCGATCTGGGCCGCCTTGACGACGGCTTCCATGTTCACAGCCGGAAGGGTCCCGGTGCCGGCCGCCCGCGCCACCGGCATCCCGGACGCTCCGGTCACACAAGCGACCAGGGCGGCCGTCAGAAGGCCTGTGGCGCATGAGGTCGGCTTCATCGTTTCTCCCGGTTTCGGACACTGTGGGGATGTCTGCGGTGCGGACTACGTTTCCGGGTCCGTCCATGAGTCCGCAAGGAGATCCTGTTGTCAGCCTGTCCAGCGGGCTCCCCGTACAGGTGCGCTACAGGTGGACGGGCCGCTTACAGGTGCGCTGCAGGCGGACGGGCCGCCTTACAGGTCTCCGACGGCGGACGGGACGCACGGTCCGCGGCCGCGCGGGCGGTGTCCGGTCATCCGGCCCTGGCCGCGCTCATCGGTCCGGACGCCGGCCAGGCCGTCCCGGTCCCGATCGCATCGATCGTCCGCGCCTGGCTGGTCGGTCCCCTGAGCGGGCACCCCCGGCCCGCGCCTGCGGGCTTCGTCCTGGCAGGAGTCGCCCTCGCTTCCGGAGCCTCGGTCCCGGCGCGGGGCCGGTCGTCATGCGACGGCCGTTCTCGTCCGGAGGAGACCGTCCGCTCAGATACGGGGTGTCCCGGTTGAGACATCCGCCAGACCGGAGATTGTCCGGAGGCGTCGTTAACATCCGCGGTGACCGGATCGCCTCAGCGGATCTCCGAGGCCGCCCCTCGGAGCCCGGGCACGATCGATCGAAGTGGAAGGGGGCCATGTCCAAGGTCATCTTCGACATCAGCATGTCTCTTGACGGGTTCGTGACCGCATCGGACATCCGTCCGGACGAACCGATGGGCGTCGGCGGCCAGCGACTCCACGCGTGGGCGATGGGCGGCGACGAGCGCGGCCGCGAGATCCTTGCCCGCGGCGCGGCGGGCATCGGCGCAGTGATCGCCGGCCGGCGGACCTACGACACCTCTCTGCCCTGGTGGGGAGCCGACGGCCCGACCGGACCGGCGCGCCTCCCGTTGCTCGTCGTCACCCACCGGGTGCCCGAGAAGGTGCCGGACGGCGGGGTCTACCGGTTCGTCACGGACGGGATCGACAGCGCGCTCCGGCAGGCCAGGCAGGCGGCCGGAGGCAAGGACGTCACAGTGATGGGCGGTGCCGACGTCGCGCGGCAGTTCATCCGGGCGGACCTGATCGACGAGATCCAGATCCACCTCGTGCCCGTCCTGTTCGGAGGCGGCACCCGCCTGTTCGAGCACCTGGGTGACGGGCACATCCGGCTCGAACCCGCCGAAGTGGTCGAGTCGTCGGAGGCGACGCACCTGCGGTACCGCGTCATCAAGCGGTCGCCGTGAGCCCCGGCGGAGCATAGGCGGCCGATCCGTGCCGAGGGGAGCCCGGACCACCGCCGGGTTCCCCTCGGCGTCCGGCATCCCACACACTCCTCCTGCCGGACGAACGACCTCGGTGCCCCGGTCCCGGCCTCTCGGCTTGCCCGGAGCCGCGGCGACGGGAGGATCCGGTCCTCAGCGCCCTGCGAAGCCGGCCCCTGCTCTTCGTGACCGTCCTGGAGCCGGAGTGCCCCGGTCGTATCGGGAGACGTGACGGGTCTCCACCCCGCCCCGGACAGCGGGCCTCTCCGCAGGCCGCCCGGCCGTACGGCCTGCGGCGCGAGGTCGTCTCATCCTGGCTCGGCTCGGGATGGCGGCCCCCGACGTGGCGGAGCGGGCGGGCCGTGGGACGGAGGTGCTGCTCACGGCCGACGCCACGTGCCTCGACGAGCGCGCGGGGATCGCCACGGCGGGGACTCTGACGGTCACACCCGGCAGTTCAGCCGACACGGGGCGGAGCCGTACCACCTGACCCGCTTCGATCCCTGCCCCGTCTCCCCTGTGTCAGCCGGCCGCCTGGCTCCAGCCTTCATCGAGCCTGGCCAGCAGCAGTTTCGCACCCGGACGATGCCCACCGCCTCCGGACGGGTCATCCGCGACACGACGGAGCATGTCCGCGGCGTCCCGGACACGGCCCATGAGCCCTTCCGCCAGGCCGACGGATCCGGTCAGCGGGTCCTCATAGGTCTCGGAACCCTCCTCGGGGGACCATCCCCACCAGTCCAGCAGCGCGTCCAGCGCCTCCTGCCGGGGCGGCCCCGGCCGCTCGCCGATCGCCTGCAGGAACACATCCGTCGCGGGAACGGCGGCCGGGTAGAGAGTCCCGGCGTGGTCGTTCGTGACGGCGCACCGGAGATCGGCCAACGCGCGAGCGGCCTGTTGATCGGCTACAGACCGCGCCAGCCGCTCCATCGCCGCTCGGGCGGCCTCCGGGAGGTACCAAGGCGGCCCGGTCATCCGTGCCCAGTCCACCTGCTCCACCGCTGTCCTCCCGCCACTTCCGGAGCGGACTTCTCATGCACGACCTGGGGAAACGCGGCCGACATCATTCCGCGCATACACGGCGAGTACGCCATGCCAGCACTCGCCGAACTCTCGGGAGTGGCGACCTGCTCGTCGGCATAGCGGTCGTCGGCGGCCAGTGAAGACGCGGCTCACGGCACTCATCACACTCCTGGCGAATCCATACCGCTCCCCCTTCTCCTCCGTCCCACCAGGCACGTGACGGGCAGGGTGCAAAGCCTCCGACGGCCTCACAGGGCGTGACCGTTCCCACTGGTTCATCGCTTCCGATCCGCAGCGATCCCTCCTTCCAGATCGACGGTGACCTTGATCATTATCCGCGTACTGCGCGGCCCCCTCGCCCGTCCCGATGACCTGATGCCCCGAACGGAGCTGGGAGGTCATCGGGTCCGCCGGACCGCTGATCATCGCGAAGAGGTACGGTGCCGCCTCTTCAAGTGAGGAGAAACAGACGTCTGCCTTACTCAGATCATCGGACGTGTGGGTGGTGGTGACAGCGACCACAGTGCATCCTGCCAATCCCCAGATCCCGGGTGACGTGCGCGACGGGTTTGCCGGTCTCCTTGACGATCCGCACCGCTCCGGCTCGGAACTCCGGATCAAAGCGGCGCCGCGTGGTACCTGCCACGACCAAACCTCTCTCGGTTCGATCTCCACGCTACGAGGGGAAGCTCAGCCTCCACAAGACCAGGGGCACACCAGGGCCTCCACGAAACTCGGCGCGATTCAAAATGGGTAAAGCAAGCCCTCCTCTCAGAAGGCGGGCCGACCACTCCCTGCCCGGCTATGCGGTCCTGGCGAGGATGCGGACGCCTAGTTCAAGAGCTGACGCACCCTCTGCCGGCTCCACTGCAGCCACAGCAAGACCGGACATCCATGAAGGCCATCACCCGTCCCGTAGAACTACGAGATTGCACGAGGATGGAGAATTTTCAGCGCGGCCCCGGCTGTTCACATCGATATCAGGCCCCTACATCTTCGGCAACCCCTAACCCCCTCTAGCAGCGCGGAATCTCCCATGCCCTGGCCAGCGGCCGAGCGAGGGCCTTCTTGCGGCTGTAGCAATAGAAGCCCCCCTCGGACTGAGTTATCCGCCAGATCCCTCGCTTTCCGACCTTCTTGAATATCGTTCCACAATCGGTTGACCCGACCGGGCTATCTCTATAGTAGATACAGAGAATAGCATAATATCTATTTTCCACCCGCCCATAGAGAAGATCTGATTTGCGCACCGCTCGATCCCTGTACCGCGGGCCGCTATAGCTAGCTTCCCAAAGCTTTGCAAGATATTTGCGGAGCTTCACGGACATGTTCAAGTCCGCGTTGACCCGGGGCTTCGCATCGGCCGGAACGGCTGGCAATGCAGATCCACCGATCACAAGAACAGCAGTGACAGCCAGACTGAGCGCACGATGCATCGCTTCGTTTCTCCTTTCCATAGCCGCCCGTATCTAGCTTTTCCGTATACCTTCATCGGCAAACAATCGCACTCTCGGCATCGGATCACCGCTGCGGAAGACCCTGACGTCGGCGTCATCCAGAGGCGGGCACCCGATGAGGTCGCCTGGCTATATAGACAAGGCAGGTCGGCGGGGATGATCCGGCCAGCGATGACCGAGGCTGTGCGGAGGCCGTCATCGCTGTAGCGGATGAGTCGGATGCCCTCCGTGTTGTACTTTTCGGATCGCGAACAGGTCTCGCACCCGACGGAGCGGGTCGAAGTGGCGCAGACCCATGGCTCTTGCCTCACATGGCTCTACAGAGGGTGGTTCGGCAGTGATGTCGGGAGAGCCCGCGTCGATGCATCGGAGCCGGCGGTAGAACGCTCGGTGTGGAGGATCGACAGGATCGGTTGCGAGAGCTGGGTGAGCTGCTTCGGCGGCTGCGCAAGGGTGCAGGGCTGACGGGTAAAGACCTGGCGCAGCGGGCCGGGGTGGCACAGCCGACGATCTCGCGGATGGAGACCGGGCGACTCCTGCCAACTCCCGAGACCGTCGATCGGGTCGCGGCCGCTCTGGAACTGGACGAAGCGGGCCGGGGGGAGCTGGATGCGCTGCTTGCCCGCCTTCGAGATGAGGTCTCCCGGCTGAAGGACGGGTTGGCCGGCAGGGAGGCGGCGAACGCCGCGCGGGTGCGCTCGTCCGGGTGGATGGCGGTGTTCTCTTCGGCGATGGTGCCGCCGCTGTTGCAGACGGCCGAGTATGCCCGGCTGGCGCTGGCGCTGGCGGTCGGCCGGGACGTGGACGAGGAGGATGCGGCTCGGGCGGCGGCCGTACGGGTCGAGGCGCAAGCCGTGTTGTTCGAGGCGGGGCGCAAGTTCGCCTTCGTGCTGACCGAGGGAGCGGTGCGCACCTGGCCGGGGTCGCCATCGTTGATGCCCGCCCAGCTCGACCGGCTCGCCCAGGTGGCAACACTGCCGCATGTCAGGTTGGGCATCGTGCCGTGGCGGGCGGAGACGCCGGCCTTCCCGCTGCACGGGTTCACCATCTACGACGGTGCGGTGAGCGTGGTGGAGAGCCTGACCGGTGATCTGACGTTGACCGAGCCTGGTGACCTGGACGCGCATGAGGAGGCGTTCGAGGCGTTCGCCGGGGCTGCGGTGTACGGCGATGAGCTGCGTGTGCTGCTGGAGCAGATCGGGACGGACTACCGGGAGTTGGCGGGCCGTCTGGAGAAGTGACGCATTTATGCGTCGAATACCTTGAGCCGTTTCCAGTCTTGGTCATGCGCTGCCGACGTGGACGTATAGCCCTCTATACAACGGGTACGCCCATGTCGCCTTGGCGCCTGCCCCGTCACTTCCTCGGCTCCACCGCCTCCGTCCGCGAAGCCCGCCGCTCCGTCACCACGTTGGATATCCCACGAGCAGCGACATGCGGCGGCTCGGAGCGGCACACGGCCGCACACCCCGGAAACGGTCAACGGCGCCCGATCCAGATAGAATCCCTGGTCAGACGCCGTTTCTCAAGGTCAGCGGAGAGCGTGGGATTCGAACCCACGAGGACCGTCACCGGCCCTAGCGGTTTTCAAGACCGCCGCCATCGTCCACTAGGCGAGCTCTCCCGGTCGGCACGCCGCAGCGGACGTACCAGATTGCACCTTAGTCTCTCATGACCCGATCCGCTGGTGTCCCGCGTGATCATCCCGTGAGACACCGGCGCGGACGGGCTTTCAGAACGTCGGTTTCAGGACTTCGGTGCGGCGAAACCGTCCCCCACCGAGGCCGCCAGGCGGAGATAGGCGTCACGGGTGGCGGGCTGGAGCCTGTCGAGGTCGATCTCCGCGCCCTCCTCCAGATGAGGGTCGTAGGGGACGCGGACGACCGCCCGGCAGCGCGCGGCGAAGTGCGCCTCCAGGCGGTCGAGGTCGACGGTGGACTTCGACCGGGGGCGGACGTTGCACAGCACCACCGTGGCGGCGCGGACCAGGCCCTCGTAGTGGTGGGCCTCCAGCCAGTCGAGGGTGGCCGAGGCCGCCCGGGCACCGTCCACGGAGGGGGAGCTGACCAGGACCAGCTGGTCCGCCAGGCCGAGCACGCCGGACATCGCCGAGTGGAGCAGGCCGGTGCCGCAGTCGGTGATGCAGATCGAGTAGAAGTTCTCCAGGACCTGGGCCACCGCCTGGTAGTCGGCCGCGCTGAAGGCCTCCGACACCGACGGGTCGCGGTCGGAGGCGAGGATCTCCAGCCGGGACGGCGCCTGCGAGGTGAAGGCCCGGATGTCGACGTAGCGCCTGATCTGGGCGCGTTCGTTCAGCAGGTCACGGACGGTGGCGGCCGTCTCCAGCTCCAGCTTGTCCGACAGGGTGCCGCGGTCCGGGTTGGCGTCCACCGCGATCACCCGGTCACCGCGGGCCTGCGCGAGGGTGGCACCGAGCCCGACCGTGGTGGTGGTCTTGCCGACACCGCCCTTCAGGCTGAGTACGGCGACGCGGTGGTGGCCGGTGGCGACGGGGGTCCGGGCTCGGGCGAGCAGTTCGCGACGCCGCCGGACCTCGGGGGACTCGCCCGGCTTGATGAGGCCCGCCGACGCCTTGAAGACCAGCTTGCGCCAGCCGCCGGAGGGCCCCTTGCGGCGGCCCCGGAGCAGGGAGTCGGGGTCGAGGCTGTCAGCCGACGGCCGGGTGGTGCCCGAGGTCTGCTGCCGGGCCGGGGAGCCGAAGGCGGGCGGCGGCGGTGACTGCCGGCGGCGCGGCTGGTACGGCTCGCGCACCGGCTCGTCCCACTCCCGCTCCGGGGCGTTTCCCCGGTCGGCGGCGAAGGGCGCCGACTCCCGGTCCGCGGTGAATCCTCTGTCCGCGCCCGCGTGGACCGGTGTGTCCTGGGTGGACTCGGATGTCCTGTCCCGTTCGGGGGTGAAGGCCGGTCCCCGGTCGGCGGCGGGCACCGCACCGGAGGCGGACGCCTGGTCACTCCCGGCCCCGAAGGCCGGTTCGCGGTCCCGGATGAAGAGCGTGGGCCCTCCGGAGGCGTCCTGTCCGGGAGGGGCGGGGGGGAACGCGCCCGGGGCGCGCTCCGCGGGCGCGGCGGGGTCCGGGCGGTCGGCGCCGAAGGACTCGGGCGCCTGGAACGCACCCGGGGCCTCGGGCCGGAACGGCTCCATCGGGGTGAGCCGCTGCTCGGCCGGTACGGCGAAGCGGCCGTGACCGGGGTCGGTGTCCCCCCCGGAGAACCGGTCGGCGTCCGGATCGGTGCCGCCGAAGGAGAATCGGCCGGAGTCGGACTCGGAGGTGCCGAAGCCGAACCGGCCGGAGCCGGAGGAGCCCCCGAAGGAGAAGCGATCGGAGTCGGACTCGGAGGTGCCCGGGCCGAAGCCGCGGGTGCCGGACTCGGACTCGGAACCGCCGGGGGCGGGCCTCTTGGCCTCCTGGTCCGTGCCGCCGACGCCGAAGCGGCCGGAGTCGGACTCCGGACCGCCCGGACCGAACCCTCCGGAGTCGGAGGAGCCCCCGAAGGAGAATCGGCCGGAGTCGGAGGAGTCGCCGAAGCCGAACCGGCCGGTGTCCGGGGTGGGTGCCTCGGCGGGCGCCTCCGCGGAGGGACCGACCGGCTCCTCCGGACGCGCGGGCTCCTCGAACAGCCCCCGGGACGGCTCCCTCTCCTGCCCTCCGAAGCCGCCCAGGGCGTATGTGGGGGTGCCCGGGGCGAGGTCCCCGGAGTCGGACTCCTGGCGGGGGAGCGGCTTGAGCGGGGTCAGGAAGCCGTCGTTGTCCTTGGGGGCGCGTGCGGAGGGGAGCGTGAAGGAGTTCACCGCCTCGACGGCCTCGGCCCAGTCGGCGGCGTCCGCCTCCTCGACCGGCCTGTCCGCCGTCTCGCCCTCCACCGGCCCGTCGGTGGACGACGGGGGCGCGGCCGGCGAGCCGTGGTCGGGGTCGGCGGCGGCGCGGAACAGCGGCGAGGAGGCCGCGTCGGGCTCCGAGGGGACCAGGCTCCACGGGTCCTGCGGGTACGGTGAGACGACGGCGTCGTCCACCGCGGCCGGGACCGGGGCGGACACCACCGCGGGCGGTGCCTCCTCCTGCTCCTTGATGGCGTCGAGCCAGGCAAGCTGTTCCTCGAGAGATTCCTCACGATCGTGTCTTGCCACCGTGTTTCCCCCTCGGGATAGCTAAAAGGGCAGCAAACACATTGAAGGTTAACGCCCTGTGTTCTCTCCAATGCAGGCAACCACGGAGTTGGCTACCCCGGTAGCGTTGGTTGCATGCACGCGATCGTGATCGACGAACCCGGCGGGCCGGAGTCCCTCACCTGGCGGGAGGTCCCCGATCCCCGGCCGGAACCCGGCGAGGTCATCATCGACGTGGCCGCCTCGGCGGTCAACCGGGCCGATCTGCTGCAGCGGCAGGGCTTCTACCCTCCGCCGCCCGGCGCTCCGCCGTACCCGGGGCTGGAGTGCTCCGGGGTGGTCAGCGAGGTCGGCGCGGACGTGGAGGGGTTCAGGCCGGGCGACCGGGTCTGCGCGCTGCTGGCCGGCGGCGGGTACGCCCAGCGGGTGGCCGTCCCCTGGCAGCAGGTCATGCGCGTCCCGGACCGGGTGGACCTCGTCGAGGCCGCCGCGCTGCCCGAGGTGGCGTGCACGGTCTGGTCCAACGTGTTCATGACCGCGCGGCTGCGCAAGGGCGAGACGCTGCTCGTCCACGGCGGCGCCAGCGGGATCGGCACGTTCGCCGTGCAGCTGGCGAAGGCGTTCGGCTCGCGCGTCGTCGTCACCGCGGGATCGGCGGAGAAGATCGCCCGCTGCCTGGAGCTCGGCGCGGACGAGGGGATCAACTACCGCGAGGAGGACTTCGCGGAGAAGGTCCGGGCCGACGTGATCCTCGACATCATCGGCGGCGGATACCTCGCGCGGAACGTGAAGGCCCTCAAGACCGGCGGCCGACTGGTGGTGATCGGGATGCAGGGCGGCACGCGGGGCGAGCTCGACCTGGGGGCGCTGCTCGCCAAGCGGGCCTCGGTGCACGGCACCACGCTGCGGTCCCGGCCGGTCGACGAGAAGGGCGCCATCGTCCGCGGTGTCGTGGACGACGTGTGGCCCCTGTTCGACGCGGGCGCGCTCCGGCCGGTGGTGCACGCGCGGGTGCCGCTGAGCGAGGCCGCAGAGGCTCACCGGATCGTCGAGTCCGGAGAGCACGTCGGGAAAGTCCTGCTAGTAGGTTGAAAGATATGAACGCTGAGGAAAGCACTCCCCACATCGTGGTCGTGGGTTCCCAGGGTGGCATCCATCCCAAGGACGACGGCAACGAGGAGCGGTCGGTCACCGACCTGGTCGAGCAGCCCGCCAAGGTCATGCGCATCGGCAGCATGATCCGGCAGCTCCTCGAGGAGGTCCGCGCGGCGCCTCTGGACGAGGCGAGCCGCAAGCGGCTCAAGGACATCCACCGCAGTTCCATCAAGGAGCTCGAGGACGGTCTCGCGCCCGAGCTGGTCGAGGAACTGGAGCGCCTGTCGCTCCCGTTCACCGACGACGAGCACGGCACCCCGCCGAGCGACGCGGAGCTGCGGGTGGCCCACGCCCAGCTGGTCGGGTGGCTGGAAGGGCTGTTCCACGGGATCCAGACCACCCTGTTCGCGCAGCAGATGGCCGCCCGCGCCCAGCTGGAGAACATGCGCAGGGCGCTGCCCGGCGGCATGGCCGTGCACCAGGAGGGGCAGCAGCACCCCTCCAGCTCCGGTCCCTACCTCTGACCACCGCATCGGCACGCCCGGCGGCCGGAGCGTCGCGGACGCGCCGCCGGGCGGTGGGGAAGTGCACCTGCCGGAGGTCCCGCCTCCGGCAGGGGCGGGGCCCGGCGGAGCGGGCCGATCCGGCGGTGCCGGATCAGGCCGGGCCGCAAGGATCAAGACAGGCCACAGGTCAGAACAGCTCCTCGATGATCCGCGCCACCCCGTCCTCGTCGTTGGCGGCGGTGACGTGGTCCACCGCGGCCAGCACCTGCGGGTGCGCGTTGGCCACGGCGTAGGACGTGCCGGCCCAGCGCAGCATCGGCAGGTCGTTCGGCATGTCGCCGAAGGCGACCACCTCGTCCGGCTCGATCCCCCGCTCCGCGGCGAGTTCGGCGAGCGCCGAGGCCTTGGTCACGCCGTACGCGCTCATCTCGATCAGCGCCCGGCCGCTGGAGTGCGTGGGGGTGACGCGGTCCCCCACCAGCTCGCAGACCGCCTCGTGGAGGATGTCGGGCTCCATCCCGGGGTGCAGGGCCAGGAGTTTGGCGCACGGCCGCGAGGTGAGGCCGGCCGTGCCGACGCGGAGCCCGCCGACCGCCTTGCTGTCCCAGCCACCGAGACGGAAGTCCGACTCGTGGGCGAACCCGCCCTCGTATTCCACGGAGAACGACAGGTCAGGCACCTTTTCCCGGAGACGGGCGACGACCTCTTCGAGCACGTCCGGCTGGATCAGGTGAGATTTTACGATTTCCTCGGTGTGAAGGTCGTACACGAGGGCACCGTTGGCGCATATGGCGAGACCTCGATGGCGTACGGCGCCCGCCACGGTGTGCATCCACCGTGGCGGGCGGCCGGTCACGAAGACCAGTGCTGCTCCGGCCTCCTCCACACGGGCGAATGCCGCGGCCGTGCGGGGCGACACGGTGCCGTCCGAGCGCAGGGCGGTGCCGTCGAGGTCGGTGGCGACGAGGCGAAGGCTTCCCATCATTCTCCTAGCGAGGGACTGCCGGGTTCCCCCAGCAGGGGAAACGTTCCCCTGTTATGGTTCCTGTGTTCCACACGGCCGGGGCTCGGCCGCCGCCCGCCCCGGTGGGGGGAGGCGAGGAGCCGCTCTCCTCGGAGAGCGGAGGAGCCACGACAGATCCCAGTCTGCCCAGTGGGTCCCGTTTCCGCACGACGGCCCCGGGGGCACCGGCCCCGGGACCTGCCCGAGGAGGAATCTTCTCGATCGCGGGAACACCCGGCGGCAGGATGGTGTTAGATATGATGGCGTTGTATTAGCTGATCCCGTAGTGCATAACCAGAACTGGCAAGTCTGAGCCACCGGGGCCCCGCTGTACGACACACCGGGGTTCACGAGGTGTGAATCCCAAAGCTTCAAATCCTGAGGGAGAGCTTTAATGGCTCAGGGAACCGTCAAGTGGTTCAACGCTGAAAAGGGCTTCGGCTTCATCGCACCGGACGGCGGTGCTCCGGACGTGTTCGTTCACTTCTCCGAGATCGTCGGCAACGGGTACCGGAGCCTCGAGGACGGCCAGCGGGTCGAGTTCGAGATCACGCAGGGCCAGAAGGGCCCGCAGGCCTCGCAGGTCCGCGGCATCTGACCACTGGACGTCTGCACCACAGACACCAAAGACCTAGACAGCACTAGATCCGGTTCCGGAGGTCCCGCCACCCGGCGGGCCCGGGGCCGGATATGAGGGCGAGGCCTGCTTCTGCGGGCCTCGCCTTTGTGCTTCTCCAGGCTCTCCGCCCCGGCCTGGCGCGGTCACCCCGCCACCGTCACGGCCGCCGCCCTGCCGCTCGTCAACGACCACCTGCTCAAGACCCTCTGGCCCGGAGTGGTAACCGGCAGACTCAGCGACCTCGCCAGACTGATGGTGCCCCGCCCCTGCTCGCCCCGGTCCGCGTCCCCCCGTGGCCGCCGTCGCCTCCACCGGCATCGGCTTCACCCTCGTAGAGACCACCCACACCGGCGCCGACCTCGCCTCCCACGCCCGGACCCTCCTCGCCGTCCCCGCGGCCGTCATGCCCACGGTGCGGGGCGGCTTCTCCGGCTGGGCGCGGGGGCGCGTCCCCGACGACCACGCGGCCGCGGCGGCGGCCTCCTCCTCGGCGCGGGGAGGCCCGGCCGGAGCCCGGTCCTCCCCGCTGCGGGCTTACTTGACCGGCTCCAGGACGTCGAGGCCGACGTAGGGGCGCAGCGCCTTGGGCAGCACGACCGAGCCGTCGGCCTGCTGGTGGTTCTCCAGGATGGCGACGATCCAGCGGGTGGTGGCGAGCGTGCCGTTCAGCGTGGCGGTGTACTGCGGTTTGCCGCCGGAGTCGCGGAAGCGCACGCCCAGGCGGCGGGCCTGGAACTCGGTGCAGTTGGAGGTCGAGGTCAGCTCGCGGTAGCGGCCCTGGGTGGGGATCCAGGCCTCGCAGTCGAACTTGCGGGCGGCCGAGGTGCCGAGGTCGCCGGCGGCCGTGTCGATGATGCGGTAGGGCACCTCGATCTTGGCCAGCATCTCCTTCTCCCAGTTCAGCAGGCGCAGGTGCTCCTGGCTCGCCTCCTCGGGCCGGCAGTAGGAGAACATCTCCACCTTGTCGAACTGGTGGACGCGGATGATGCCGCGGGTGTCCTTGCCGTAGGAGCCCGCCTCGCGGCGGAAGCACGACGACCAGCCCGCGTAGCGCAGCGGCAGCGCGGCTCCGTCGAGGATCTCGTCGGCGTGGTAGGCCGCGAGCGGCACCTCCGAGGTGCCGACGAGGTAGAGGTCGTCCTCGGGCAGGCGGTAGATCTCCTTGTCGTGGGCCACGTGGAAGCCGGTGCCCTGCATCGCCTCGGGCTTCACCAGGACAGGAGTGATCATCGGGACGAACCCGGCCTCGACCGCCTGCTGCATGGCCATGTTGAGCAGGCCGAGCTGGAGACGGGCGCCGACGCCCTTGAGGAAGAAGAACCGCGAGCCGGAGACCTTCGCGCCGCGCTCCATGTCGATGGCGCCGAGCAGCTCGCCGAGCTCCAGGTGGTCCTTCGGCTCGAAGTCGAAGACCCTCGGCTCGCCGATCTCCTCCAGCACGACGTAGTCGTCCTCGCCGCCAGGCGGGGCCTGCTCGTCGACGATGTTCGGCACCGTCTGCAGGACCGCGTCGAGCTCGGCCGCGAGCTTCTCGGCCTCCGCCTCCAGGGATTTGACCTGCGCGGCGAGCTCCTTCGCCCGGTCCAGCAGCGCCGTCTTCTCCTCACCGGACGCCTTGGAGACCAACTTGCCCATGCTCTTCTGCTCGGCGCGCAGCGACTCGAACGAGGTCAGCGCGGAGCGGCGGCGCTCGTCGAGGTCGAGCAGCGTGTCGACGACGGCGTCGTCCTCACCGCGGGCACGCTGCGACGCCCGTAGCCGGTCGGGATCCTCACGAAGGGTACGCAGGTCAATCACAGACCCAGGCTACAGATCCGCACTCGGCGCCCGCACACGGATGAGGGTGTCCGCCGGGTCTTCTCGGCCGCGCCGTACGGCCCGCCGCCGGGCGCCCCCCGCGCTGGGGCCCGGCGGCCCTAGACCAGGCCGCTCCTGATCCTGGACAGCCAGGACTCGGCCTCGGAGAAGTCGGCGTCGGCCGTACCGCGCCTGATCTGCGGCGCGAGGCCGTCGGCACGCGGGTAGCTGCCGAGGAAGCGCACGTCGGCGCAGATCCGGTGGAGCCCGGAGATCGCCTCGCCGACACGGGCGTCGGCGACGTGGCCCTCCAGGTCGAAGTGGAAGAAGTAGTTGCCCAGGCCGTCGCCGGTGGGTCGCGACTCGATGCGGGTCAGGTTGACCCCGCGCACGGAGAACTCCGTCAGCATCTCCAGCAGCGCGCCCGGGTGGTCCTCGGAGAGGAAGGCCACCAGCGAGGTGCGGTCGGCGCCGGTGGGCTCGGGCAGCGTCCCGGGCCGGGCCACCCGGACGAACCGGGTCACCGTGTCGGAGCGGTCGCCGATCCGGCCCGCCAGCTCGACCAGGCCGTAGTGCTCCCCGGCGATGCGCGCGGCGATGGCCGCGTCGTACGGCGAGCCGGGCAGGGCGACCTCCTGGGCCGCCCCCGCGGTCGACGGCGCGGCGACGACCACCGCGTCGGGCAGCTCGCGGGCGACGAACCCGCGGCACTGCGTGAGGGCCGCCGGATGGCTGTAGACCCGCTTGATGTCGCCGATCTCCTTGCCGGGCCGGGCCAGCAGGGAGAACTCGACGGGGAGCAGCACCTCGGCGGTGATCAGCAGGGGATCACCCCAGGCCAGCTCGTCCAGGGTCGAGGCGATGCCGCCTTCGAGCGAGTTCTCCAGCGGGACGACGGCGCCGTCGGCCTCGCCGCGCCGGGCGGCGTCGAGCGCCGCGCTGACGTTCGCGCTCGGCAGGCGCTCGGCGTCCGGCGCCAGGATCCGCAGGGCCTCCTCGGCGAAGGTGCCCTCGGGGCCCAGGTAGGCGAGTTTCAGCATGCTGACAGGCTATCCGGCGGCCGCCCGAAAGGGTGCGGAGACGCCCGCATCCGGCGGGTGGAATGTCCCGGGAGCGGGGAACGCGGCACGCCGCCGCGGCAGCCAGGACCCGAGCAGCCAGACCAGGGCCAGCGCGCCGAGCCCGAAGGCGTTCTGCACGAGCTTGCCCAGGACCGGGCTGAGCACCGGGATCTCCGCGGCCTTGAGCGCCACCCCCCACCAGGGGATGGGCACCACGTAGTAGAGCCAGACGCCTGCGGCCACCCGCACCCGCACCGGGTCGCGGCCGTCGCCGGCGATCGCGCCGAGCACCACGACCACCCAGGCCAGGTGGTGGATCCAGGCGACCGGGGAGAGCAGCACGGCCATCAGCCCGGTCAGCGCGACGGCGGCCGCGGCGTCGCCGCCCAGCAGCGCCCGGCGGCCCGCCCGGAAGCCGTACCAGCCGACCAGCGCCACCAGGACCAGCCAGATCAGGGTGGTCGGGGTGTCGGGCAGGTAGAGGCGGATGAGCATGCCGCGCATCGACTGGTTGGTGGTCGCGGCGTTCGCGCCGAGCCGTTCGGGGTCGAGCAGCGCGCGGAACCAGAAGTCGGCGGCGTCGGCCGGGATCACCGCGAACGGCAGCAGGGTCAGCAGCGCGGCCGTGAACGCGGCCATGAAGAGGGCGCGGCGCTGCTCGGGACGGGCGCCGGGGCCGAATCCGGTGACGAGCAGGTAGACCAGGAAGACACCGGGGGTGAGCTTGACGGCCGTGGCCAGGCCGACGAGCATGCCGCGCGGCCAGGCCGGCCGCCGGGCCAGGCAGTCGGCGACGCACAGCGCCACCAGCAGGATGTCCACCTGGCCGAAGCGGACCTGGTCGCGGATCGGCATCAGGTAGGTGCAGGCGACCGTCAGGAACGCCAGCACCAGCGGGGTCCAGAGCGCGTGCGGCGGCGTCCGGGCCGCCCTCCCGGCGGCGGCCCCCGCGGTGGCTCCTGCGGGCCGGGCGCGGTCCAGGCGCTCCCACACGGCGCGGAAGCCGTACCCGACGGCGACCAGCAGCGTCAGGAAGATCCCCGCCGTCCACACCCACTGCGCCGCCGTCCAGGACATCGCCGCCAGCGGCGTGGCCAGCAGCGCCGCGATCGGCGGGTAGGTGAACGGCAGCAGCTGCGGCGCCGGTGTCCAGAAGTCGTAGACCGGCCGCCCGCTCAGGACCATCTCGCCGCCGGTACGGTAAACGTCCAGGTCCACCAGGCGCTGGTCGTCGGGGTTGCCCAGCCAGTGGAGCACCAGGGGGGCCGCCGCCAGCGCGACGAGCACCGGCACCGGCAGCCACGCCCACACCGGCCGCCGCCCGGTCCCGGTCGTCTCGTCGGTCCTCACGACCAGGCAGGCTACCGTGGCGCGGGAACCGGCCGCCGACGGACGACAGCGAGGAGACACCGGATGGGCGCAGCAGGCGGGCACCGCACACGGCCGGCGACGGCGCGCTCCCGGGCCCCGCTCCCGGCGCTCCCGGCACTTTCGGCGCTTTCGGTGCTTTCCGTCCTCGTCCTCCTGGTCGCCGTCCTGGCGTCGCCGCCCTGGGCCGGTACGGCGGGCGCCGCCGCCCGGACGACCGCGGAAGACGCCGCGGCGGCCGTAGAAGACGCCGCAGCGGCCGTGGAGGCCGTGGCGACGGCGGAGGCCGGGCGGGCCGTGGGGCACGCGGCGGGACGGCCGGCCAGGGTGGTGGTGGTCGGGGTGCCGGGACTGCTCTGGAGCGACCTGGACCCGCGGCGCACGCCGAACCTGTGGAAGACGGCCGGCTCCGGCGGGGCGGCATCGCTGTCCACCCGGGCGAACCCGCCCAGGGGCCGGGGCTTCATCTGCCCGGTGGAGGGGTGGCTGACGTTCTCGGCGGGGCAGCGGGCGGGCACGCCGGCCATGGACTGCGCCCTGCCCGCGCAGCCGCGGGCCTCCGGGGCGCAGGTGCCCGGCTGGGCTGATCTGGTCTCCTTCAACGCGGGCACCTCCTACGAGCCGGTGCTCGGGCAGCTCGGGCAGCTCGTAGCCGACTCCGGCGGGAAGACGGCGGCGGCCGGGCCCGGAGCCGCCCTCGGCGCCGCCGACAGGTCGGGGAGGGTCGCGGCGTACGCGGAGACCGTGGAGGGGCTCGGCGACCTGGCCCCGTACCGGCTGGTCGTCGTCGAGGCCGGGGACCTCGCCCGCGCCTGGCTCCGGCCCGCGCCGGGCACCGGCGGCCCGCCCGGCGCCCCGGGCGGGCAGGAGGAGGACCCGGACGGCCCCGGCGAGCGGGCCAGGGACGCGGCCGTGGCCGGGATCGACCGGCAGGTGGGCGCGGTCCTCGACCGGCTCCCACCGGACAGCGCCCTCCTGATCGCCGGCCTGTCCGACGCCTCCGGCGTCGCCCATCTGCACGTGGCGATGGCCTCGGGCCCGTCCCCGGACGGCACGCCGTACCCCCGGGGCCTGCTCACCGCCGCCTCCACCCGCCAGGACGGCCTGGTGACCACCACCGACCTGACCGCCACCGCGATCGCCCTGCTGGGCCTCCACGCGCCCAAGGGCGTCGTCGGCCGCGCCTGGACCGGCGTCCCGTCCGACGAGCCCACCGCCGCCGTCGTGGCGGGCCTGGCCAGGGAGAACACGGCCAGCCGGGTGGTGAACCGGGTCCGCGGGCCGTTCTTCGGCGGGTTCGTGGCCGTGCAGATCCTGTTCTACCTGCTGGCCGCCGCCGCGTTCCGGCGGGGCTGGGGCGGCGTGCGCGCGCTGGCCTCGGTCCGGGCCGTCGCGGTGGTCGGCGGGTCGATCGCGGTCGCCACCTTCCTCGCCCAGCTCGTGCCGTGGTGGGCGTTCCCGGTGCCGATGGCCGGGGTCGTGCTGACCATCCTCGGCATCGCCTGCGCCGTCACCGCGGTCGCGTTCGCCGGGCCGTGGCGGGCCCACGTGCTCGGCCCGCCGACCGCGGTCGCCGCCGTCACCTCGCTGACCCTGCTGGCCGACGTGGTGACCGGCTCGACGCTCCAGGTCAACGCCGTCACCGGCTACGAGCCGGTGGCCGGCGGGCGGTTCTACGGGTTCGGCAACATCGCCTTCGCCGTCTACTCCGCCGGGACGATCATCGCGCTGGCCGGGATCGCCCAGTGGCTGACGGCACGCGGCCGGCCCCGGCTCGCGTGGGCGGTCTGCGCGCTCTACGGCGCCCTGGCGGTCTTCGCGGACGGGTGGCCGGGCTGGGGGGCGGACTTCGGCGGGGTGCCGGCGTTCCTGACCGGGCTGGCCGTCTTCCTGATCCTGCTGGCCGGCCGCCGGGTGTCGGTGGCCAAGCTCGCCCTGGCCGGCCTGGCCGGGGTCGCGCTGATCGGCGCGATCGCGGTCGCCGACTGGTCGCGCCCCGCCGAGCGGCGCACGCACCTGGGCGCCTTCGTCCAGCAGGTGCTCGACGGCGAGGCCGCGACCGTGGTGGCTCGCAAGTTCACCGCGATGGTCGGCATCACGGTCGGCAACTGGCCGCTGACCCTGCTCACGCTGGTGGCGCTGGCGTTCCTGTTCCTGGTGCTGGCCCGGCCCTCCCGCTGGGGCGCCCCGGCGCTGGGCCGGGCCTACGCCGCCGCCCCGGCGCTGCGGGCCGGGCTGATCGGCGCGCTGACGTGCGCGCTCATCGGGTTCCTGATGAACGACTCGGGCATCGCGATCCCCGCCATGGCCCTCACGGTCGCGGTGCCGCTGACGCTGGCCGCCTGCGTGCACGCGCTCCGGCCCGCGCCGCCCACCACACCAGAGCGGCCGTCAGCGCCAGCAGGGACCACGGCACCACCTGCTGCCTGACGACGGTCTTCAGCCAGAGCAGGTCGTCGGGGCGCAGCGCCTCCCTGGCCGGGAGGTAGCCCAGCGACAGGATCGTCGTCCGGGCCACCACGAAGGCCTCCAGCGCGGGCCAGGAGGCCGTCATCGCCAGCAGCGCGAAGGCCAGGCCGTCGTACCAGGGCAGCGCGTACGGCGCGGCGAACAGCCAGGCCATGACGGCCGCCGCGGCCACCGCGGGGGCGGCCACGTCCCCCGGGCCTGCGGGCGCGCCGCCGCCGGGGACCGGCCGGGGGCCGCGGCGGGGCCGG
>NZ_BAAAUT010000006.1:170670-185720 GCF_039534085.1 Planomonospora alba | reverse complement strand
GGCCCGGCCGCCGGGCGGCCCGGCGCTCCGGCCCCGCTCCGGCCCCCGCCGGCGGCTCCGCGGGGAGGGGCGTTCCGGCCTGCTCGGCGGGGTGGGCCGGGGGGTACGCGGGGTGCGCCGAGGGCGCGGCGCCCATCAGGTGCCCTCCCCTCGCTCGACGGGGAGGGTGACCTGCGCCACGACCTTCGGCGGGGCGCCCTCGGCCCGGCCGTCCCGCTCCAGGACCCAGGTGCCCTCGGCGATCGTGGCCTGCTCCTGGAACGCGAAGCTCCCGACGTCGTACCGGACCTGCTCCGGGGGCGCCTGCCCCTCGGGGAGCTCGTAGCGGAGCACGACGGTGGAGGTCATGCCGGGGTGCAGCTGCCTGCTCGGCACGCCCTCGTCGGGGATGTCGACGGCGGGCCCGCCCTCGGAGGCGATCGCCGGGGTCATCGCCAGCAGCCCCCGGGCGAAGAACGCCCCGTCCTGCCCCGGGGAGCCCGTCCCGGTGGTCGCGTCGCCCCTGTTGGTGACCTGGAGCTCGACCTCCAGGAAGCGCCTGCCCCCGGACCCGTGCCCGTCCGGCCGGAAAACGGTCCGCGCCGCGGTGAACTTGGTGAGAAACTGCTTCTGATCAACGGTGGCGCCGGGGCCGAGCCGCCGGGGAGGGGTGTCGGGCGCGTCGGCGAAGCCGCCGAGCGCGGCCGTGGCCCCCAGTCCGGCGGCGAGGACCAGGGCGGTGAGCGGCACCGCGATCGGGCGCCGCCGTCTGGTGCCGCCGCCGGAGGGAGACGTCATGACACTGGATGGTAATAGCTGATCTCTGTACCGTCCGACTCATTCATCCCACATGTCACGATGAACGAGCGGAAAATACTGCGGATTGGCGTGAACTCCGCCCCAACGCCAGGTCCAGCTCATACGCTGTCACGGAGGCGGACGAGAGCCCGACGGCGGAGGTTCCGTGGCGGACGTGCATCCTGAGCATGCGCAGCTCCAGGCGGACCGGATCTACCTGGGCTGGCAGTACGCCCTGCTGCATCCGGATCCGGGCCCGCCTCCCCGGCGCCCCTCGCCCGCGCACGAGGCCGCCGTCGAGGTCGACCCCGAGTGGGTGCGCCGCGAACGGTTCAACGAGGACATGCTCAACCGCCCCGTGAAGATCGTGCGCGCCTTCATGCTCCTGCTCGCCCTGCTCATCGTCGGCGTCTCCGCCACCGGCCTGCTGGACTGGTCGTTCGCCGCGGTCGGGTTGGCCGCCTCCCTCGGCGTCGCGGGCTTCTGCACCTACGCGGTCTACCAGGGGGACCGGGCGGTCCGCTACCGGATCGAGGAGCGCAGGGCCGCCGTGGAGCGGATCCGGCAGGAGCGCGACCGCGAGCTCTACCGCGCCCAGGAGGAGCACGCCGCCCGCTACCGGGAGTGGGCGGAGAAGAAGGAGCGCTTCGACCGCCAGCTCACCTGGTACGCGGTGACCGTCCCCGACGAGATCGACCGCGTCGACGTGGCCGGGGGCACGCTGCCCGGCTGGTCGGCGCTGATCACCCTGCTCGGCGCGACCCGCCTCTACAGCGGCGGCCACCTGACCGTGCTCGACCTGTCCGAGGGCGCGGTCGCCAAGGACCTGATCGAGCTGGCCAGGCGGGGCGGCGACGACCCGCTGGTCTGGGTGCTCCCGGTGGACCTGCCCCGGCTGGACCTGGGGGCGGCCCTGCCGCCCGAGGCGTTCGCCGACGTCCTCGCCCACGTGGTGAGCGTCAGCGAGGAGCACCGGACCACCCGCGACCTGTCCTTCGACAACGCGATCCTGGAGCGGGTCCTGGAGGTCCTCGGCGCCAACGCCACGATCAACCAGGTGACCGCCGCGCTGCGCGCCCTGGCCCAGGTGGGCGACCCGCGCGAGGACCTGCGCCTGGGACTGATCACCGCGACCCAGCTGGAGCGGATCGGCACGCTGTTCGGGCGCGGGGTCAGCGACCGGGTGGTGATCGAGCGGGCCTGGGCGCTGGAGTCGCAGCTGCGCAAGCTGGAGACGCTCGGCTCGGAGGCCGTGCGGCTCCCGCCCGCCCGCCTGCGGGTGGTCTCCATGGACCGCCAGGCGGGCGTGTTCGGCAACCGGGTGCTGGGCACCTACGTGGCCACCGCGCTCACCCACATCCTGCGCCGGTCGCCGGGCTCGGAGCGGCCCTGGTACCACACGATCATCGTCGCCGGGGCGGACAAGCTCCGCGGTGACGTGCTCGACCGGCTGATGGACGCCTGCGAGACCTCCCGGACGGGCCTGGTGCTGACCTACCGCTCGCTCACTCCGACCGTGCGGGAGCGGCTGGGCCGCGGGCACGCGGCGGTGGCGTTCATGCGGCTGGGCAACGCCGAGGACGCCCGGGTGGCCAGCGAGCACGTCGGCACCGAGCACCGGCTGGAGCTGGCCCAGCTCACCGAGACGATCAGCGCCGCCGGGGCCGGGCTCGACGGCGGCTACACCTCCACGGTCGGCCAGACCGAGGAGGACGAGGAGGCGCACGTCGCCGGCCGTACGGACCTGAAGGAGGACATCACCGAGTCCACCGAGTGGGGCCGGCGGGCCACCAAGGCGCTGGGGGAGACCGAGCGGGTGCTGCACCGCTCCCGGGAGTTCCTCGTCGAGCCGCACGAGCTCCAGCAGCTCCCCACCACGTCGGTGATCGTCACCGACGCCACCGCCCAGGGCCGCCGGGTACGGCTGGCCGACGCCAACCCCGCCATCCTGACCTTCCCCAAGACGACGCTGGGCGAGTTCGAGGAGATCAGGGGGCGGCTCCTGGAGCCGGCCGCGGAGCGGGAGGAGGGGCCGCGCGAGCCGAACCCCTTCGAGGACGCTCCGCCCAACCTCGGCCCGCCGCCGCCCCGGCTCGACTGGCGCAGGCGCCCGTGACCCCCGCGGCGCCGGCGGAGCGCCGCCGGCCGTCAACGAAACGTGCGGGCAGGGTAATGGACTGGTCAATGCCGGGGTGCCGGCCGGAGTGAGGTTCGACCGTAGTCCTGTCGCGAGGCCCGCCCCGTACGGCGGAGCGATCGGTGAAGCGTCTATCCCCCGGCCGCGGCGCCGGGGTCCCCTGGTGGAGACCACATGCAGCAGCAGAGCGTATCCCGTCTTCCGCACACCCTGGCCGGTCCCTGGTACCGGATCCAGGCGATCACGGCGCCCTCGCGCAGTTCCTCGGCCGAGTGGGACTTCGTGACGGTCCTGCCCGCGGTGCTCTCCGCGGCGCAGCGCGGCCGGCCCTTCGTGATCGGCTGGCTCTCCCGGGGCGCGGGCGCCCCGCTGGAGCTGCTCACCAACGCCGGGCCGCTGAGCGCGCCGCGCGCGCCCCGCCGGGCGGTGACCGCCGAGAGCGGGCAGCGCCCGGCCGCGGCCGAGCCGCTGCTGTTCCCCGGCGGCGCCCGGGGCGTGCGGATCGGCGACGAGTGGCTGCGCGACCTGACCGACCTGGTCTGGACGAGCTGCCCGGGACGGCAGGCGCCCCCGCTGGGCGGCCGCCGCGAGCCGGACGGCGAGGAGGTCAGGCGGCCCACCCTGTTCGAGTCCACGCTGGTGACGCTCATGTCCCGGCCGTTCGCGTGGCTGGTGGTGGCCGAGCCGACCGACCTGCTGGACGCCGAGGTGGCGCACCTGCGCACCCAGCTGAACGTGCTGCGCCAGTACGGCGACGCCTCCGAGCGCTCCCGCTACGACGCCGAGCGGGCCGAGCGGCGCATGCAGGAGCTCGACGCCTTCCGTGAGGCCGGGCTCTGGAACGTGCGGGTGCTGGCCGGGGCCGCGAGCCCCGAGGAACTGCGGCAGATCGCCCCGGTGCTGGTCGGCTCCGTGGAGATGAGCCACCACCCCTACCGGCTGCGCAGCGCGCTGTCCGCCCCGGCCTGCGGCTTCGCTGACGCGCTCACCATGACGGTGCAGGACCCGGCCGACGGCGCCGCCACGCCGTTCGCGGCCACCGCGGGGACCCTCGCCGCGCTGGCCGGCCTCCCGCGCGGGGAGGTGCCCGGCGTCCGGGTGGTCGAGACCGGCTTCTTCGACGTGACCAGCGAGGCCGACCCGCCCGCCGGCGGGCCGTCGATCGACCTCGGGTCGATCGTCGACGGCCAGGACCGCGCGGTGGGCACGTTCCGGGTCCCGCTCGCCACCCTGAACCGGCACGCGTTCGTCACCGGCGCCACCGGCTCCGGCAAGTCCCAGACCGTCCGCCACCTGCTGGAGCAGCTCACCGGGGCGGGCATCCCGTGGCTGGCGATCGAGCCGGCCAAGTCCGAGTACGCCGCGATGGGCGGCCGGATCGAGCACCTCGCCCCGGTGACCGTGATCAACCCGTCGGACCCGGACACCGTGCCGTTCAGCGTCAACCCGCTCGCACCGGAGCCCGGCTATCCCGTCCAGGCCCACATCGACATGGTCCGGGCGCTGTTCATGGCGGCCTTCGACGCCGAGGAGCCGTTCCCGCAGATCATGTCGCTCGCGCTGCAGCGGGTCTACGAGGCCAACGGCTGGGACGTGGTCACCGGGGCGGCGGCCCCGGGGGCGGCGGTGCGGCCGGCCGTGCCGACGCTGGAGCAGCTGCAGCGGCACGCCATGGACGTGATCAAGGAGATCGGGTACGGCCGGGAGGTCCAGGCCGACGTCGAGGGCTTCATCTCGCTGCGGCTGCGCTCGCTGAGGGTCGGCTCCGCCGGGCGGTTCTTCGAGGGCGGCCACCCCGCCGACATCGGCGACCTGCTCCGCCGCAACGTCGTGCTCGCCATCGAGGACGTGGCCAACGACGAGGACAAGGCGTTCCTGATGGGCACGCTGATCATCCGGATCGTGGAGCACCTGCGGATGCGGGCCAGGTCCGCGAAGACGTCCGGGCTGGCGCACGTGATCGTGATCGAGGAGGCGCACCGGCTCCTGCGCGACCGGGGCGCGGGGCGGGCCAGCACGCACGCGGTCGAGCTGCTGGCCGGCATGCTCGCCGAGATCCGCGCCTACGGCGAGGGCATCGTGGTCGCCGAGCAGATCCCCACCAAGCTGGTGCCCGACGTGGTGAAGAACACCGCGCTGAAGGTGGTGCACCGGCTGCCCGCCGAGGACGACCGGCGGCTGGTCGGCGCCGCGATGAACCTGAGCGAGGAGCAGTCCCGGCAGGTCGTCTCGCTCCAGCCCGGCACGGCGGCCGTCTTCGCCGACGGCATGGACCGGCCGCTCCGCATCCAGGTGCCGCTGGGCGAGGACCGCGAGCACCCGGCCCCCGGGCAGACCCCGCCGATCTGCGGCCGCCGCTCGGCGGCCTGCGGGCACGAGTGCCGGACCGGCCGGGCCTGCACGCTGGTCGAGATCCGCGAGGCCGACCTGCTCGCCGAGGCCCCCGAGCTGGCGTGGCTGCGGATCTGGGCCGACACGCTGGTGCTGGCGTTCTGCGTCAACCGGCCCCTGCCGGGCGTGCCGCGGGCGCTGGCCGAGCTCTGGGCGGAGCTGCCCGCGCGCCGGCGCGAGTGCCTGCTCGCCACGGCCGTGGAGCGGGCCGTGGGCCGCCGGGCGTGGGCGCTGCGCACGCTCGCCGACCCGGCCCTGCTCACCGAGCAGGCCGCGCAGGCCGCCACCCGGCTGCTCGGTCCCGAGCGCAGGCCCGGCGAGCGGCCGGGACCGGCGTGGGTGATCCCGCAGATCCGCTGGCTGCACGAGGTGGAGCGGCTCTTCCCGTACGGGCAGGCCGCCCCGAACCCGCGCGGCGCGGCGCCGGTGATGGACTACCCGCTCTTCGACCGCCCGGCCGAGGGCGAGGAGCTGCTCGGCCACCGGGCACGGGCCCTGCGGCACCACCCGCTCTCCATGGAGGTGGACCGGAACCGGGTGCTCGCCTGGCGGGTCCTGCTCGGCGACGACGAGCACGAGGGCGTCGAGCGCGACATCCACACCGTCACGATCGGGATCGACCCGGCCGAGCGGCTGCGCCACGTCGCCCAGACGATGGGCGCGGGCTGGCTGGAGAGCGTGCTGTCGTGGCCGGACCGGTTCGTGCTGCCGTTCGGTGCCGAGTCCTCCGAGGCTCCGGAGCTGGCCTTCACCGAGTGAACGCCGCCGCGCCGGTCCCGGCCTTCATCGGGTGGACGCCGCCGCGCCGGTCCCGGCCTTCACCGGGTGAAGGCCCCCGCGCCGGTCCCGGCGGCGGAGGACGGGGCCGGGCGCGGCTGTGCGGCGGCCCCGGGCCCGGGTGCCCGCACGCTCCCGGGCGGGGGCTTATGTGAAGGTCGCGCGGGGTTCGCCGCAGGCGGTCGCTCTGTCCGCCGCCGGTTAGGATCGGCGCATGACTCAGCTTCCGTTGCGGGCGCAGCTCGCGAGTGCTCTCGGCCGGACGGCCGCGACGCTGTCCCGGGCGACCGGACGCGGCGACGGATCGGTGATCGGCGGCAGGATCGGCCTGGCTCTGGACCCCGACCTGCTGCGCAAGCTCGCCCGCGACCGCAGGCTCGCCCTGGTCAGCGCGACGAACGGCAAGACCACCACGACCCGGCTGATCACCGCCGCCCTGCAGGAGCTCGGCGAGGTCGCCACCAACGCGTTCGGCGCCAACATGCCGGCGGGTCACGTCTCGGCGCTCTCCTCGGCGAAGGACGCGCCGTACGGCGTGCTGGAGGTCGACGAGAAGTACCTCCCCGAGGTGATCGAGACCACCGGTGCGGGCGTGGTCGTGCTGATGAACCTCAGCCGCGACCAGATGGACCGGGCGGGGGAGATCTGGCTGCTGGCCCAGAAGTGGCGCCGCGCCCTGGTCGCCCGGAACACCCACGTGATCGCCAACGCGGACGACCCGCTGGTGGCCTGGGGCGCGTCCACGGCCCCCCGGGTCACCTGGGTGTCGGCCGGGCAGCCGTGGAAGGAGGACTCCTGGTGCTGCCCCGAGTGCGGCGGCCCGCTCGACCGGGGCGGGATGGAGTACACCCCGCCCGGCGGGCACGCGCCCGGCGTCGCCGTACGGCAGGCGGGCGGCGGCGCCCCCTCCGGGGGGCCCGCGGCGCCGGGCGGCGGCCTGGCGGTCAACGACTGGGCCTGCCGCGAGTGCTCCTTCCGGCGTCCCGCGCCGAGCTGGATCCTCGACGGCGACACGGTGATCGACCCCCGCGGCCAGCGCTGGCCGCTGGACCTCCAGCTGCCCGGCCGGGCCAACCGGGCCAACGCCGCGATCGCGCTGGCCACCGCGGAGGCGTTCGGCCTGCCGGTCGGCCGGGCGCTGCCCCGGCTGAGCCAGGTCAAGTCGGTCGCCGGCCGCTACACCACGGTGGAGCGCGACGGCCGCCACGCCCGCCTGCTGCTGGCCAAGAACCCGGCGGGCTGGCTGGAGGCGTTCGACGTGCTCGAACCCGCGCTGCCGGTGATCCTGTCGGTGAACGCCCAGGGCCCCGACGGCCGGGACACCTCCTGGCTGTGGGACGTCGACTACCGGCTGCTGCGCGGCCGGCCGGTCTACGTGACCGGGGAGCGCCGGCTCGACCTGGCGCTCCGGCTCGACGTGGCCGAGGTGCCGTTCCAGCTCATGGAGTCCTTCGCGCACGCGCTCGCCGCCCAGCCGCCGGGCAAGGTCGACGTGATCGCCAACTACACCGCCTTCCAGCAGATCCGATCGGAGTTCGGTCGTGCAGTCTGACAGCGCCCTGCGTCTCGTCTGGATCTACCCGGACCTGCTCAGCACCTACGGCGACCAGGGCAACGTCCTGGTCCTGGAACAGCGGGCCCGGCGCCGGGGGATCGCCGTGGAGACCGTGCACGTGCGCTCCTCCGACCCGGTGCCGGAGACCGGTGACATCTACCTGATCGGAGGGGGAGAGGACCGGCCGCAGATCCTCGCGGCCGAGCGGCTCCGCCGGGACGGCGGGCTGCACCGGGCCGTCGCGCGGGGCGCCGCCCTGTTCGCGGTCTGCGCGGGCTACCAGATCATGGGGACCACGTTCGGCGGCGAGGAGGGGCAGCCGGTGGAGGGCGTGGGGCTGCTCGACATCGCCAGCGGACGGGGCACCCACCGCGCGGTCGGCGAGCTCGCCGCCGAGATCGACCCGGCGCTCGGGGCCGTCCCGACCCTGACCGGCTTCGAGAACCACATGGGCGTCACCCGGCTCGGCCCGGGCGTGCGCCCGCTCTCCCGCACGGTGGTCGGCACCGGCAACGGCGACGGGACCGAGGGCTGCTACGCGGGGAAGATCGTCGGCACCTACCTGCACGGTCCCGCGCTGGCGCGGAACCCGGCCCTGGCCGACCTGCTGCTGTTCTGGGCGACGGGCACGCCGCCGGCGCCGATCGACGACACCTGGTACGAGCGGCTCCGCCAGGAGCGGCTGGCCGCGGTGCTGCCGCAGGCCTGACCCGGCCGGGTCCGCCCGCCGTACGGTGCGTGCGGCGGGCCGGCCGTGCGGCGGCGCCGCCACCCCGGGCCGGGCGGAGGCGGCTCGCGCGGTGACGTGCGGAGCGCCGGGGCGGGAGCGTCAGTAGACGAGCGCCTGGACGCCCTCGCCGAGAGCCTCCTCGACGAAGGTGGGGGCACCCGCGATGCGCACGCCCTCGATCACGTCGTCCACCGTGATCTCCCGCCGGGCCGCGCACTGCGTGCACAGCGTCACCCGGCCGCCGGCGAGCACCGCGTCGAGCAGGTCGGCCAGCTGGGCCGCGTGCGGCAGGCTGAACTCCTTGGCCCGGCCGGGCAGGGCGAACCACGAGGCCTCGCCGGTCAGCCAGAGGGAGACGGGCACCCCGCTCGCCAGTGCGGCGGCGGCCACCGTGAAGGCCTGGTTGCAGCGCTCCGGGGCGTCGGCCCCCGCGGTCACCTTGATCACCAATGATCGTGCCATGCCTGAAGACTATTGGGGCCCGGACCGTCGGCGCGAGCCGGGGCGGGACAGCCCTACCCTTTGGGATATGGACGTTCCTGAGGTGCATCCCGACCTTGAGCCGATCGCCTTCCTGCTGGGCCGCTGGGAGGGGGCCGGGGTGGGCGGATACCCGACGATCGAGAGCTTCAACTTCGGCCAGGAGATCGTCTTCGGGCACAACGGCAAGCCGTTCCTGACCTACACCAGCCGGACCTGGCTGCTGGACGAGGCGGGCAACCGGGTCCGTCCGCTGGGCACCGAGACCGGTTTCTGGCGTCAGCTGCCCGAGCGGCGGCTGGAGGTCTGCCTGTCGCACCCGACCGGCATCGTGGAGATCTACGTCGGCGAGGTGGTCTTCCACAAGATCGAGCTGCACACGGACGTGGTGGCCCGGACCGCCTCCGCGAAGGACTACACCGGCGGCCACCGCCTCTACGGCCTGGTCAACGGCAACCTGATGTGGGCCTACGACATGGCGGCCATGGGCCATGAGATCCAGTCGCACATCTCGGCCGAGCTCAAGCGGGTGGGCGACTTCGTGCCCGACGTCGTCTGAGGCGGCTCCGCGGCCGCCGGGCCGCGGGGCGAATACGATGCGGGCATGAGCAGCCCCTTCACCCCTGACGCCGTCGAGGCGATCAAGCGCCACATGAACGACGACCACGCCGACGACGCGCTGCTGATCGTCAAGGCCCTCGGCGGGCGGCCCGAGGCCACCGCGGCGCGGACCACCGGCGTCGACGCCGAGGCGATCACGTTCACGGCGGTGTCCGGCGGACAGGAGGTCACCGTCCGCGTCCCGTGGGGCACGACCCTGACCGAGCGGGCCCAGGTCCGCCGGGAGGTCGTCCGCCTCTACCGGGAGGCCTGCGCCGCGCTCGGCGTGCCCGCCCGCGGCGAGCACTGAGACCGGGCCGGGAGGCACCGGGTCCCGGGAAGGGAGGGGGCGGCGGAGAGCCCGGCGAAGACGCGCGGGAGAAGAAGGCGCGGAGAAGAGAAAGAACCCCGGGCCTGCTCCTCCGCATGAGGCGGAGGGCCGGATGGACCAAAGGCGGAGCAGTGCGTGCCCGCCCTCCGGCAGCCCGGGGTTCCGGTGATTGTCGTGGATTCGCCGAACGTCGCGAGACGTCCGGACAGAGTCCGGAGTCGCGGCGTCCTAGCGGACAGCCACCTCGCTAGCCCAAGAATGATCAACCATTGTCTGGACCACCTCCTTTCTGCGTGCCTGTACGTTATGCGACCGTTTCTGGAGGGGGCAAGTAAATATTCGCCAAGGGGATCCGCCCTGGCAGCGGACCCGTTCCGGTTCCGGGACCGGGGCGGATGGATGATCACGGGGGCACGGCCGGGCGCACGGCGTAGACTCGCGCCATGACCGAGACGTCGTGGCATGAGGAACTGCGGGCGCGCGGTTACCGGGTCACCCCCCAGCGCCAGCTGGTGCTCGAGGCGGTCAAGGCCCTGGAGCATGCCACTCCCGAGGAGATCTGCACCCGGGTGCGGGAGACCGCCCGCGGGGTGAACATCTCGACCGTCTACCGGACCCTCGAACTGCTCGAGGAGCTCGGCATGGTCACCCACACCCACCTCGGCCACGGCGCGCCCACCTACCACCTGGCCTCCGACGCCGACCACGTGCACGTGGTGTGCCGGGTCTGCGGAGAGATCAGCGAGGTCAGGCCGGACCTGGTGCAGCCGCTGGTGGACGGGCTGGAGTCCGAGCTGGGCTTCGCCACCGACGTGCACCACCTGACGGTCTTCGGGCGCTGCCGCAACTGCCGCTGAGCGGCCGGGCGGGAGCGGCCCGCCCCGGGCGCCGCCGCAGGCTCGCGGGCTTCCGGGGGCTCGTAGGCTTGGGGCATGCGAAGCCCTCTGCTGGACATCCCCGGCGCGGTCGCCGCCGACAGCCCCGACGACGGCGTCGCCGGGCACTACGGCGATCCGTTCGCCGAGCAGCGCACGTTCCTCGCCGGTGAGGCGATGGTCGACCGGAGCAACCGCGAGGTCGTCCGGATCTCCGGTCCCGACCGCCTGAGCTGGCTCAACAGCCTCAGCTCGCAGAAGGTCGACGACCTGGAGCCGGGCCGGGCGACCGAGACCCTGCTGCTGGACGCCCAGGGCCGCGTCGAGCACCACCTGGCCCTCGTCGACGACGGCGAGGCCGTGTGGGCGCACGTGGAGCCGGGAGCCTCGGCCGGACTGGTGGCCTACCTGGAGAAGATGAGGTTCATGCTCCGGGTCGAGGTCACGGACGTGACGGACGCCTACGCGGTGGTCTCCGTGGCCGGCGCCGCGCTCGGTCAGGGGCGGATCTCCCCGCCCCCCGGGACGGTCGCCGTCGGCACCGACCTGCTGCTCCCCCGCGAGCTGCTCCCCGAGCGGCTCGGCCTGCGCCCGGCCGGGCTCTGGGCCTACGAGGCGCTGCGGATCGAGGCCCACCGGCCCCGGCTGGGCTTCGAGACCGACCACAAGACGATCCCGCACGAGGTCGGCTGGATCGGTGCGGCCGTGCACCTGAGCAAGGGCTGCTACAAGGGGCAGGAGACCGTGGCCCGGGTGCACAACCTCGGCCACCCGCCGCGCCGACTGGTCTTCCTGCACCTGGACGGGAGCGCCGACCGGCTGCCCCGGCGCGGCGCGCCGGTGACCGAGGGCGGGGCCGAGGTCGGGTTCGTCGGCAGCGCCGCCCGCCACCACGAGCTCGGCCCGATCGCGCTGGCCGTGGTCAAGCGCACGGTGCCGGTGGACGCGCCCCTGGAGGCCGACGGGGTCGCGGCGGCCCAGGAGGTCGTGGTGCCGCCGGACGCCGGGCGCAACGTGCAGATCGACCCGGCGCTGCGCCGCCGCATCCGCTGACGGACGCCGGAGGGGCCGGTTCCCCGGGCGGGGACCGGTCCGCGGACGGCCCCGGGAGCCCTCTGCGGGCGCTCAGGCCTCCAGGATCAGCGTGACGGGGCCGTCGTTGGTCAGCGCGACCTGCATGTCGGCGCCGAAGACGCCCGTCTCCACGCGCGCGCCGAGCGTGCGCAGCTCCGCGCAGACGGCCTCGACCAGCGGCTCGGCGACCGGTCCGGGGGCCGCCGCCTGCCAGGTGGGGCGGCGGCCCTTGCGGGCGTCGCCGTACAGGGTGAACTGGCTGACCACCAGGAGCGGGGCGCCGATGTCGGAGCAGGACTTCTCGCCGTGCAGGATCCGCAGGCCCCAGAGCTTCGCGGCGAGCCTCACCGCCTCGGCCGGGGTGTCGGTGTGCGTCACCCCGACCAGCACGAGCAGGCCCGGCTCGTCGATCGCCCCGGTCACCGCACCGTCCACCGTCACCGACGCGGAACTCACCCGCTGCACCACCGCACGCATGCCCCCATCATCCCGCGTCCCGAGGGCTCTCTAGACTCTGCGCGGGCTCTGCATGGAAGGGGACAAAGGTGTCTACAGGGTCGTTGGTGGTCGAAGTCGTGCGGTCGGGCTTCGTGGAGTCCACGCACCGGGCACGGATGCTGGCCGTCGCGGCGGACGGCTCCGCGGTGCGGGTGCACGGCGCGGTGGACGCGCTGGTCTCGCCGCGCTCGTCGATGAAGCCGCTGCAGGCGCTCGGCATGGTGCGCAGCGGGCTGGCACTGGAGGGGGAACTGCTCGCGCTGGCGTGCGCGAGCCACGACGGGGAGCCGTTCCACGTGGAGGGCGCCCGGAGGATCCTGGCGCAGGCCGGGCTGGACGAGGGCGCGCTGCGCTGCCCGGAGGACCTGCCCGGGCAGGAGGCGGCGCGCCGGGAGGTGCTCCGCTCGGGCGGCGACAGGGCCCGGATCTACATGAACTGCTCCGGCAAGCACGCCGCGATGCTCGCCACCTGCGCCGTCAACGGCTGGCCGCTGGAGACCTACCTCGATCCGACGCATCCGCTGCAGCGGGCGATCCGCGCCACGGTTGAGGAGCTGACCTGCGAGAAGGTCGCGGCCACCGGGGTGGACGGCTGCGGGGCCCCGCTCTTCTTCGTCTCGATGACCGGGGTGGCCCGTGCCTTCCGCGCCCTCGTGCTGGCCGAGCCGGGCAGCCCTGAGCGGCGCGTCGCCGACGCCTTCCGCGCCCACCCCGAGTGGACGTCCGGCACGGACCGTCCGGAGGCCCGGCTGATGCGCGCGATCCCCGGGCTGCTGGTCAAGGCCGGGGCCGAGGCGTTCGACGCGTTCGTCTTCGAGGACGGCCGCGCGGGCACGGTGAAGATCGAGGACGGCGGTCAGCGCGCCCGGGTCCCGGTCACCGTCGCCGCCCTGCGCGCCCTCGGCCTCGACGCCCCGGAACTCGACGGCCTCGCCACCGGCACCCTGTACGGAGGCGGCGAGCCGGTCGGTGGGATCCGCCTGGCGTAGCCTTCCGCAGGGGGGCACTCGCCCGTCTCGGGCCGGACGCGACAGGCCGGGCCGATGAACCGAGGGAGACTCTGACCGAGACCACCGACGATCCGCCCTGGTGAGTCCGGAGCGGGCGCCGGCCGACACGCCGGTCTTCACCGGCCCGGAGGCGGGCCGGTTCGACCACGGGCGTTTCGCCGACTAGGGATGGGGAGCGTCGGCGGTCACGCCGGGCGGAAGGCGGGGCAGACCAGGTGGTCGCCGCCGGTGCGCAGGCAGCCGGCGGCGGGGCCGCTGCCGCCGACCCGCTCCAGGCCGGTGAGGCCGGGACCGGCCGGGTCGGCGAGCAGGGTGAAGAAGACCACCGCGCTCCAGATCAGCAGAGCGCCCGCGGACAGCTCCGCGATGAGCCCCGCCCAGCCGCCCGTCCTGCTCCGGCGGGCGGAGGCCGTACGGTGCGCCCGGCCGAGCGCGGCGAAGCCCAGGACGACGGAGGCGAGCGTCAGCGCGGCCGAGGCGCCGGAGGCGGGGGGGACGAGACCGGCGAGGACCGCCGCCCCGCCCGCGACGAGCGAGGCGAGCCCGAGGCCGCCGCCCGGCTGCGGGCGCCGGGAGGCGTAGCCGCGGGCGGGGTAGGGACGGTGATCCGACGGCAGGCCGTACACGCAGGTCATCGATCGCCTCCGGTGCGGAGTGGACGGGGGTACGCACTGTTGACGGCTTGTTACCCACCGAGGTTGCCGTTCCATGACGAACACATTGGATTTTCCGCGGGCCGCGCTGTCGTTCCGTCCGTTTATAAATGGATATTTCAGGATCTTCCGTAAGGTAAATTCTTCTGTTTTCTGATCGCCGGAGGGCGCCGGGCCGGGCGTGGGTAAAATGCCGACTGCTTCGCAGGGTTCCCCGCGACGACCAGGGACGCCGCCTCCCCCGGGACCGGTTCCGCCGGATTCCCCGGTACGGCGCGCGTCAGGGGATCCGCTTCCCATGACGGCGATCCGCAGTTCTCCGAGGTGGCATGCACGGGCTCGGTTGGAGACGATATCGGCTGGTTTTCTCGGCGATTCTCGTGGTGTTCTGCGGCGTTTCCTCCGGATGCGTCGCGGCGACGGGTGAGACCTCTCCGGAGCCGCGGAGCGCCGCCTCCCGGCCGGCGACCGACCGCGCCCCGCGCGCCCCGGTGGTCATGGTGATCGGGGACAGCTTCACCGTCGGGTCGGGTCCGGTCGCCCGGTGGGAGAGCTACGCGGCGGTGGCCGCGCGCGAGCTGGGCTGGCAGCCGATCATCGCGGGGATGGGCGGGACCGGCTACGTCAACCCGGGCCGGGTGGGCCGGACCTTCGAGGACTCCTTCGTCCAGGAGCTCGCCTGGCGCCCGGCGCCCGACCTGCTGATCATCTCCGGTGGGCACAACGACCGCCGCACCCGGCCGGGCGAGGTCCACGCGGCCGCCGCGCGGCTGCTCCGGCTGGTCGGCGGGCACTGGCCGCGGACCCGGGTCGTGGTGATCGGTCCGCTGTGGATGGCCGAGGCCCCGGCCTGGGCCTACCGGGTCAGAGACGCCGTCGCGCTGGCCGCGGAGCGGTCCGGGGCGGCCTTCCTCGACCCGCTCGGTCTGCGCTGGGGCGGCGGGGCGGTGCTCCCCGACGGGGTCCACCCCACGCCCGAGGGGCACGCCCGCATCGCGCGCTGGCTGGTCGGGGCCCTGCGCGCGAACGGCGCGGCGGCCTGAGCGGTGCGGTGGTCTGAGCGGTGCGGTGGTCTGAGCGGTGCGGCCGGCCGGCTGTGGCGCCGACCGGCCGCGGGGCCGTACCCCCTGGGGTCAGGGCGGGGTCAGGAGAGGGTGGGGGT